>CAMBHC010000220.1 GCA_945866285.1 Candidatus Sulfopaludibacter sp. SbA3
GAGCGTTTTTGAGTGCCAGAAGGGCAGCACTTTAGTGCTGCCCCAACCGCGGATTTCGAGACCGTTATGAATCGAATTGTTGGAAAGTTGTTGGTTGTCGCCGCGTTCATGTTCGCGGTCACGTCGGTCGTGACCGCACAGGTGGTGCAAGGCACGGGGGTCGGTGGCACGTTGCGTGTCACCGTGCTCGACCAGACCGAGGCGGCACTCGTCATCGCGCAGGTCACGCTCGTCGATGCGAATGGCGTCGGGCGCACGTCGCCCGTGGATGATCGCGGCCTGGCGGTGTTCGAGAACCTGAATCCCGGCACATACCAAGTGAAGGCGACGGCCGACAGCTTCCGGCCCATCGCCACGCCGGTCAACGTGCGCCGCGGTGAGAACCGCACCACGTTGCGGCTGGCGGTGGCGACCATCGAGCAGACCGTGGTGGTGCAAGACGTGAGTGCGGCCGACCGGCGCGATAACGGCTTCACGCAAACGCTGACGCAGGATGAGATCGACGCGCTGCCGGACGATCCCGACGAGATGGCCGACGAGCTGGCCCGCATGGCTGGACCCGGCGCGCAAATCTTCGTCGATGGTTTCCGCGGCGGCCGATTGCCGCCGAAAGATCAGATTCAGCAGATCCGCTTCCACACCAATTCATTCTCGGCCGAGTATCACGAGGCCGGCATGATCCGGGTGGAGGTGATCACTAAGCCGGGCATGGGTAGTTGGCGCGGCAGCTCGAACTTCGGCTTCCGCGACGAGTCGTTGAACGCGGCCAACGCGTTTGCCGATGAGAAGGGCCCCGAGCAGATGCGGCGCTACATGGTCAACTTCTCGGGCCCGCTCGCCAAGGGCAAGACCGGCCTGTCGCTGTCGTTCGACGGCAACAGCTCCTACGACTCGCGCACCATCGTCGCGCAGTCGCCCAACCGCGGCACGGTCAATTCGCTGGCGGTGTCGCCCACCGACGCCATGAACTTCACCGCCCGCGTTGAGCACCTGCTAGGCCCGACCGCCCAGGTGCGGGCGGAGTACACGCGCCGGCAGAACGAGCGCAGCAATCTCGGCGTTGGCGACTTCGAGCTGCCCGAGCGCGCGTATGCCACCGACATGAGCACCGATACCATCCGCCTGCGCACGACCAACGTGATTGGCAAGAAGGTGTTCAGCGAACTCCGGTTTGAGTTCAACAACTCCACCAACGCCACCGTCCCAGGCTCGGTCCTGCCGACCATTCGCGTCAACGACGCGTTCACGGCCGGCGGCGCCGGTCAGTCGGGCATCCGGAACGCCCAGGAGTTCGAGCTGGCGCAGAATGTCGACTTCACCATCGGCCGCAAGCACTCCATGCGCGCCGGGGTGTTGCTCGAGGCGGGCTGGTGGAACAGCACCCAGCGCACGAACGGCAACGGCACCTACACCTTTACCAGCATCGACGCCTACAATGCGGGCCGGCCGACCAACTACGTCATCCGCACCGGCGACCCGTTGGTGGACTACGCTCAGGTCAAGGCCGGCTGGTTCCTGCAAGACGACTTTCGCCCATCACGCACGCTGCAGATCAGCCTCGGCGTGCGCCAGGAGATCCAGACGCAGGTTGCTTCGCGGTTCAACCTGGCGCCGCGCGCGGCGTTGACCTGGAACGCGAGCAAGAAGACCACGGTGCGCGGTGGCTACGGCATCTTCTATGACTGGTACGAGTCGAACCTCTACGAGCAGACCATCCGCGTCGATGGCGAGCACCAGGTTGACGTGATCGTGCAGAACCCGGGCTATCCGGCTGCGGATGGCAGTGGCACGCGCTTGCCAGCCAGCGTGATTCGCTCGGCCTCGCTCGGCCAGCCGATCATTCACCAGGCCTCGGTCGGGTTCGAACGTCCGCTGACCGGCTGGGCCGACATGCGTGCCGACTACGTGTTCACACGCGGCTACGACACGCTGCGTTCGATCAACGTCAATGCGCCCGTCAACGGTGTGCGGCCTGATCCGACGGTGGGCAACATCAGCGAGATCCAGTCGAGCGGCAAGCGTGCCTCGGACCGCGCGACGGTCGCGCTCAACATGCGCTACGCGCCGCGCCGCATTCTCGGCATGGTGATGTATCAGTTCGGCAGTGCGCGGAACTATGCCGACGGCGCCACGTCGCTGCCGTCAGACAGTCTCAATCCCAATCTCGACTGGGGGCCGTCGGCGCAGGACGTGCGCCACCGCATCTTCTTCAACTTCAACTCGCCGGTGGGCCGCGGTGTCCGCCTCAGCCTGGGCATGCAGGGCTCGTCCGCGCTGCCGTACAGCCTCACGAGCGGCTTCGACACCAACGGCGACACGGTGTTCAACGATCGCCCGGCGGGTGTCGAGCGCAACAGCGCCCGCGGTGCGGCGCAGTGGACCGCGAACGTGCGGCTCAATAAGTCCATTGGCCTGGGTGGCCCGCGCGCTGGCGGCCCAGGATTCCCAGGTGGCCCCGGCGGCATGCCGATGCCGCTGCCCGGGGGTAGTGCGGCGCAGCGCGGTCCCGGCGGCGGTGGTCCCGGTGGCGGCGGCGATGGCCCCCAGATGATCGTGATGGAAGGCGGCAACCAGAAGTACCGCCTCGACCTCTACATGAACCTCCAGAACGCGTTCAATCACGTGAACTACAACGCGTTCATCGGCAACCAGCAGTCGTCGTTTTTCGGCACCGCCACCTCGGCGGGCCCGGCCCGGCGCATCGAGCTGGGCGCGTCTTTCGGATTCTGAAGAGAAGAACGAATTTAGAAGAACGAAGAACGAAGGCTAAAGGGGGGATCGCCAAGACGGGCTTTCCTTTCTTATTTGTTCCTCGTAATTCGCTATTCTCTCCACGTGAGTCCCTCCGTCATCGTTATTGGCGCCGGCATTGTCGGCTGCACGGTCGCACACCAGCTCGCCCGTTCTGGCGCCAAGGTCCAGGTGATCGAGACGCGTCAGCCCGGCCAGGGCGCGACCCGCGCGTCGGCTGGCATTCTCGCGCCTTACATTGAGGGTCACGAGTCGGCGGCACTGCGCAGTCTCGGCCGCCGCAGCCTCGATCTCTTCGATCCGTTCATCGCCCAGCTTCGCGCCGACAGCGGCCACGACGTGATCTATCGCCGCAACGGCACGTTCGAGCTGGCGCTAGACCAGGCGGATGCCGAGCGCCTGCGGGCGCTCTCGATGGCGCTGTCGGCCGACGGCGTCGAGTCACGGTGGGTGCCACCGGCTGACTTCGCGAAGCACGAGCCGCTGGCGTCGCCCGCTGCGCTCGGTGCGCTGTTGATTCCTACCCACGGCTTCGTCGGCGTGATCTCGATTACCCTCGCGGCCGCCGCGGCGGCCCAGAAGTTCGGCGCGCACTTCAGGACTGAGATCGGCGCCATTCGCGTCTTCGCACTGCCGACCGGTCGTGCCGGCGTGGAGGCAGGCGGCACCTCGTGGGAGGCCGACCACGTGGTGCTGGCCGCCGGCAGTTGGTCGTCGCAGATCCAGGTGGAGGGCGCCGAGGCCGTGCCGGTGAAGCCGATCCGCGGACAACTCATCCAACTCCAGGCCGATCCGGGCGCCATGCAGCGGGTGATCTGGGGGCCGACGGGCTACCTGGTGCCTTGGCCCGATGGCGCGGTGCTGGTCGGATCGACCGTTGAGGACGTGGGTTTCGACGAGAACCACACGGAAGAAGGCGTGCGCCGCCTGCGTGCCGCGGCGGTGGCGTTGGTGCCGAGCCTTGCCGCCGCGCCCATGACGAACGTCAGGACGGGACTCCGCCCGCGTGGGCCGGACGACCTGCCGATGCTGGGCCGCTCGGCCGTCGTGCCGGGCTTGATCTATGCAACGGCTCACTACAGAAACGGCGTGATGTTGACGCCTCTCACGGTGCGGCTGGTCGCCGACCTGGTCTTCGACCAGGGCCGCGACCCGGCCCTTCGCGAGCTGGACCCCGCCCGCCACGGCCGGCTCTGAGGTGGCATATCATCGGTGCGACATGGCCGTACTGACACCCGCCGACCTGATCGAGAAATTGAAGGGCCTTGAAGCCTGGACCCTTGCCGGCACCGCGATTCGCAAGGAGTTCGTGTTCCAGGATTTCCCCGAAGCCGTGCTGTTCGTCAGCGCGCTGGTACCCGGCGCCGAAGACGCGGACCATCATCCCGACATCGAGATTCACTACAAGCAGGTCGTCCTGACGTACTCGACCCACTCTGAAGGTGGGGTCACCGAGAAGGACATTGACGGCGCGGCCATGGCCGATGCCGTTGCCGCCACCCTGCCTCACCTGGCGGAATTCGGAGACGGTTAATCGCAGGTGAGCCGCGATGAAACTCAAGAAGCTGTATAGCTCTCGGGAAGTCGCCCAGCTCACCGGCCTCACCGCGCGGCAGCTGCAATGGTGGGCGCAGAGGAAGATCTTCCTGCCCGCCGTCGCCTCGCACAAGACCGAGGCCGGCGGCTTCACCGAACGACGCTACTCGCCGATCGATCTCCTCGAGCTGATGGTCCTGGCCGATCTCGGGCGGAAGGGCTTCACGGTCCACAAGATCCGCAAATTGCTGCACGTCCTGAAGTCGCGGTTCAAGACGCGTCTCTACGAGGCGATCGAAGGCGGCGGCCCGGTCACGCTCTTCATCGACCCTTCGGCAGACGACACGCTCTATGCGCGCAACGACGCCGGGGACCTGTTCAACCTGCTCGATGACGCCTCCCAGCCGCTGTTGATGCTGAGCGACGGCATCAAGCTGCGTCAGCTCACCGCGCGCGAACGACCGGCACGTCGACGCGCGAAGGGTACGGCGGGGTCTGATAAACGCGGTGCGTCGCAGCCTTGAAAGGCAGGCCGGAGCTAGATTTTCTGGCGGAGCATCGGGAAGACCTTCTCCAGGTCTTCGACGGGGCGCGGAATCACGTGGACGCCGACCAGCTCGCCGACGCGTCGCGCCGCGGCGGCCCCGGCATCGGTTGCGGCCTTCACTGAGCCAACGTCGCCACGAACGATCGCGGTGACGAGGCCGGCGTCGACCTTCTGCCAGCCGACGAACACGACGTTGGCGGTCTTGACCATGGCGTCGGCCGCCTCGATCATCCCGACGAGGCCGCGGGTTTCCACCATGCCGATTGATTCGGTGCCGTCTGGTTTGCTCGCCACACGAGCATTCTACACGCATGGGGACCGCGCCGGCCGCTTCCCGAGTTGCGTCGCGCTGGGTGGTGTGGCTCTCTGTTCGCTCTCCCTCGCCGGTCAAATCTCCCTCGGCGCAT
>CAMBHC010000221.1 GCA_945866285.1 Candidatus Sulfopaludibacter sp. SbA3
GCCGGCGTTGCGCCCCGTTTCCGCCTGCCCGCCCGACTGCACCGAGAACTGATCGATCGCCTCGATCGGGAGGAGCGTGCCGGCGATGCCGGAGACGCCGCCCTGGTTCACCGCCGCGGTGTTCTGGAAAGCGTCGTTGTTGTCGGCGCGACCGTCGGAAAACGCCGAGATGCGGGCGAGTCTTGCACAGTGCGGGGGAAATGCCACGAGTTATCTCGATCAGTTCAGGCCATCGGGGGAACGGCAGCGCGAGGTCGTGGTTGCCTTCGCGCATCCGGTGTTCCCTCCTGGGACATCCCAGGCATTAGCGCCTCGGTCGATGCTACCGGAGGCGAGCCCCTGAAGACATGACCGCCGTCATAGGAACATCAGTCCTTGTCACCGCCGGGGCTGAATAGACGGCGCGTGAACAGCGCTGGCGCTTAGCGGACGAGCTCGTCCTTCTGGCCGTCGAGGAGCCGGCCAGAGGTCGAGAGCTGAAGATGCTCACGCTGCAGGGCTCCGTACGAGAACAGGAGTGGCATAGACGTCGTGATCGGATAACAGGCCCGGACGCCGCTGACGGGAACACGCCGTGTTGGGCGGGGGTCTGCGTCTCAGCGTGAGCTGAACCGTCGCTCCACATGCCGGCGGATCTCGTCTTCGAACTCCGCGTCCTGATCCGCCTGGTAGACCATCGATGAACCGATTTCCGCCGCCAGGATCGCCGAGCGATACTTCGGCGACAGGTTCTGGTACCGGGTATTGAAGCGCGGGTCCTCGCGTAAGAGCGCCGGCAGGTGACTCAGAATGACCTTGTCGAAGATCGGCTGCCTGGCGATGCCTGGATTCGTCTGGAAGAACTCGAACAGGCGCTGGTAACCCAGGTTGATCTCAACCGAGATGTTATCGGAGATCTCGGTCCAGGGCTTCTTGCTCCCGGCATGCCGCCGCACCAGCAGACGGGCCTCATCCTCGGCGCGCCGTTTCAGGATCGCCAGCACGTCGGCGACGTACTTCGGCTTGTTCTGGAGGAACTCCTCTTCGGTGAGTAGCAGGTTGGCGATGATCTCGTAGGACGAGGAGATCACCCCGCACTTGTTGGCCGAGGCGTCGCGCATGAGGAGGACGCCTTTCTTCTGCAGTTCCAGCCGAGCCGCCGGCGTGATGAACGAGTTGGCGCCTTCGACGATGACCCGCGATGAGGGGGTGCCGTCGGGCAGCAGGAAGCGCTGCCAGTTCTCGTCGTTGATCGTCTCGGGGCGGCCGCCGCCCGGAATGAACAGGTCGGCCGGCACGGAGAACGGGAGTTCCCCGAACTGCCGCGACAAGTCGTCGACGGAGATCCACTCTTCGACCAGCCCCTGCGCGGTGCGCCCGACCTTGCGATACAGCAGGCGCATCCCGTCTTCCTTCGGCGAGCCCCGGAACAGCATGAACCCGCCGGGGTGCAGGGCCTCGGGATTGAAGCCGTCGACGTCCAGCTTGAGCAGGATGCGCCGCAGTTCCGTGGGATCGGCGCCCGCCGGATCGAACAGCGCCGCGGTGCCGTCCAGGATCAGCCGGATCTGCATCTTCGGGCAGAGGTCCAGCATGATGTGCATCGCGTTGCCGGCGACGTCGCCGTTCGGCCCGCCGGTGAACTTCACCGTGAAGGCCTCGCGCGTGATGTCGATGCCGATCTCTTGCATCGCGATCTCGGCGAACTTGACCACGCCGGTCGAGGTCACGCCGTACTCTTTGTGATTGATGCCGATGGTCTTCGACGACATGACGCCGGTGCCGAGAATGTAGCCGCGGCGCTTCGAGGTCAGGGCGATCTCCTCGATCATGTCGTCGTGCATGTTTTCGTCGGGTCCGATTTCGATCGGTTCGTCCTGCCGGTAGTAGTCCACGACCGCGGGGTTTTTCGCCACGCCCTCTTCGGTGACGAAGATGTCGAGGAATGCGCTGAAGACATCACGCTGCTTCTTGCGCAGCAGGCGATCGAGCACCGAGCGCGGCTCCTTCGCAAACGCCGACGCATCCAGCAGCACCACGAGTTTCGAGCCGCCCTCGTAGATGTCCTTGTTCTTCAAGTGCTGCGTGTGCGCCAGCACGAAGCTCTCCTTGAACAAGGTCGAGGCGTTGGTGAGAAAGTCGTCCTGCGTCCGGCAGATCACCGTACGCCAGCCGCCGCGCGCGATGTCGGAGAACCCGATGTGATAGCCGAACGCGTGGCCGCCGAAGAAGAACGTCACGCGGAACGGCGTGCCCGACGGCAGGTCGGCCGTCGACACCTGGCCGAGGTCGGCCAGGTAGACCGGGTCGAGCCGGAACGCGAGGGCCTGCTTCTCTTTCACGAAGAAATTAGTCTTCAGCGTGTGCTCGATGAAGGTCAGGCAGCAGTGAAACACGGTCCGGCGAATTGCATCGAGATGCGCGTGGCCGGTGTCGTAGTCCGCCACGGCCTTGACGACCGTCGCCCGCAGCGCCGCGTAGGCCGCCTCGCGGCCTTCAACCGCCGGCTCGAAGCGCAGCCGGAACAGGGCGACGAACTGTGCCAGCCATGGCGTGTTGGCGTAGATCGCGCTCTGCACTTCCTTCCAGTCGTAACGATCGGGCTGCGCGTGCGCCAGTTGCGTATGGCAAAACGCGACGAACGCGCGGGTGAGCGAGGCATCGTCGCCGCTCATCTGCCCGGTGGTCACAAACTCGCGATATTCCGTGGAACTGGCGGTCAGAATCTGCGTGTTGAACAGTTCGCGCTGCAGCCGGTCGCGGAGAACAGCCGCGGTCTCTTGAATCTGGCCTTTGCGCTGGCGCACCGACATCGCAAACAGCGCATACGGCTGCGCGCCGGTCGAGACGTCGAGCACGTCGGCGCTGCGGATGCCCACGTCACACCGATGCAGCACCTCCACCACCTGCGCGACGTAGCCGGTGTGGGGCGGATTGGCGACGGCAAACAACAAGCGCGCCTCGTTCGACCCGTCGGCGGCCGGCGTGAGGTCGAAGTAGAGGCCGTTCTGCGTCTCGCAGAGGTGCAGCATCCGGAGCGCCTCGACCACCCTGGCGCTCGGCGACACGCTCAAGTAGTCGGCGTGATTGAGCCAGAGAATGGAGAGCAGCCGATCGAACTCGGCCAGGTTGAAGACCGGGTCCGACGCGAGCATCGCTCTCGCCGGATCCTTCACGGCGTCGGGAATCGTGACGCCCGCCGCGAGGCCCGCCTGGACCTCGGCGTCGCTCTTGCATTTGAACGCGAACCGCTGGATTTCAAGCGACTGCTCCATGCCGGGCATGTGCGTTAACGAATGCGCAAACATCGCGTATGAGATCGGGCGCCCTGCTCGCGCGCTCTTCGTCAGTCCCTCGTAGAGGGAACCCGGCAAACTCCGCGTCGCCAGAATCAAGGTGTCCGGCCGGTCGGCCAGAATCAAACTCTGATTCGTGCGAAGCGTGTCGACCTCGCGCTCGAGGATGGCGATCGCGTCAGGCTCACCGGCCATCGCCTTGAGAAACGAATCCGTCATCGAATCTCGAAGCCACGTCATTGCAATGTCCGTTCGCTGAAAGACCGATGTATCCAGGTCCGTCGCGCGCTGGCGACCGGCCGACACATTGCGGCAATGGAACTACGATCATACCGCGGCAGCGCCGGCATCGAGGCTGACGTCCTTGGACCTCAGCCCGTGGCCATCACGTCGAGAACGCGAGCCACCACCTTGGCGTCGAACTGTGTGCCCGCGCACCGCCGCAACTCGACCGCGGCCTCGACTGGCGACCGGGCCGGCCGGTACGGTTCGGCATGCGTCATGGCCTCGAGCGCCTCGGCGACCGCCAGGATGCGGCTGCCAAGCGGGATGGCGGCACCGACCAGGCCGTCAGGATAGCCCAGGCCGTCTTCTCGCTCGCGGATCGCCGCCAGCACGGCCGCCGCGGGAGCCAGGAACGGATGGTCGCGCATCAGCGCACAAGCATCGGCGGGCCCGCGTCTGACGATGGCCGATTCGGCGGGCGAGAGCGCTTCGGGCTTCTGGATCACGGACTCCGGAATTGTCAGCCGGCACAGCGGGTGAAAGCGGCCGGCCCAGTACACGGCCTCCCGGTCCGCCGCCCGCATCGAGAACCCGCTGGATATAGCGTCGGCGGTCGAGGTGATCCGAACGGCGCGGGCGTGCGCGTCGGGAGTGGCGTCGAGAGCCGCGAGCATCCGCAGCGCATCAGTGGCGTTGTCCACGGGGGGACAGTCCATCTGCTGCCGCACGGCCGAGTGCCGCGCGGCTGCGGCCTGCTCAAGCTTGAGACCCGATTCCGGGATGAACGCGGCATTCTGGTGCCAGCGCACGGCCCCAGCCACCGCTTCTCTCAGTTGATCGCGGCCGAAGGGCTTGAGCAGATACGACACGACGCCCGCCCGCATCGTCGCCGACGCGGGGAGGTTGTCATGCCCGGTCGCCAGGACCACGGCCATGCCGGGATGGTCGCGCCGAATTTGGTCGACCAGCCACAGGCCGTCGTGCTCGCCGGGCAGGCCCACGTCGATCACCGCGACGCCGGCCGGCGCCTGTGCGACGGCGGTGACCGCGTCCTGCGCATTCGCCGCATACGCCAGGTCGTACCCGCACGCGCCCAGCCAGCGGCCCATCGTCTTCGCCACCAGGTCTTCGTCTTCGACGATTAATACGGGAGTCATCGTGGATCTCCATAGAATGCGCCGGCGCTGGCGATCACCTGCGCGCCCGCGTGAACAACGTCGGCGTCGAACTGGGTGCCGGCGCACCGGAGCAACTCGAGAACGGTGTCGGCCGGCGAACGCCCCTGGCGATGCGGCTGGTCGTGGGTGATCGCTTCAATGGCATCGACCACCGCCAGAATGCGGCTGCCGAGCGGAATGGCCGCGCCCGCGAGACCATCGGGGTGGCCCCTCCCATCCTCGCGCTCGCGCAGCGAGCGCAATAAGTACCCAGCGGGCGAGAGGAAGGGATGATCGAGCAGCACTTCGAACACATCCGACGGTGCGCGCCGCACAATCGCGACTTCGACGGCCGACAGCGGCGAGGGCTTCCGGGTGATGGCGTCGGGCAGTACCTGCCGGCAGAGGCCACGGAAGCGCGCGGCCCAATGCAGTGCCTCGCGGTCGAGAACCGGCATCGCAAAGTGATCGGCAATGGCGTCGGCCAACGCCGCCACGCGCGCGCCGGCTTCGAGACCGGCGGGATCCAGGAACATTTTTTTCAGGGCCGCGCGCGCATCCGCTTCGCTCTCGATGC
>CAMBHC010000222.1 GCA_945866285.1 Candidatus Sulfopaludibacter sp. SbA3
TGCAGAACGCCGGCTATCAGGTGCTGGACGCGCGCGACGTCGCCTCGGCCCTCCACATCGCCCGTACGGTGCGGCCCGACATCATCACCGTTGACCTGCTCATGCCAGGCCTTGACGGCTGGGAATTGATCGAGCGGCTGCGCAGCGAAGATTCGCTGGCGGGCATCCCTGTTGTGGTCGTCTCGGGCGGGCCCGATGCGACCGCATCGCCGCGTCGTCCGGAGGGCATCGCGATCGTCACGAAGGGCGAAGGCCTCGACCACTTGTTGCGCGAGATCAGCCGCTCGCTGGGCGATCGGCGCGGTGCCACCGTGTTGGTGGCTGAAGACGATGGCGATTTGCGGGGCGTGTTGACGGCGTCGCTGACGCGACACGGCCATCGCGTGTTGCAGGCTCGCGACGGTGCCGAGGCCCTGGCGACAGTTGAGCGCGAGCACGTTGACCTGCTGGTGCTCGACCTCGTGATGCCGAATATCGACGGTTACGAAGTGCTGGCGCGGCTCAAGTCGAACGAGAAGGACGCGCGCATTCCCGTGGTGGTGGTGTCGGGCGCCGACCGGTCGTCCAGCGAACTGCGGTCGCTGCGACTCGGGGCCAACGTGTATCTCACCAAGCCCATCGAGGCCGCAGCTCTTACCGAAGAAGTGACGAGATTACTCAAATGAGTTTGAAGGTTACCATCCTTGAACGGGCCGAACAGGAACGCGTCAAGTTCCTGCGCCTGCAGTTCACCGACATTCTCGGCGTCATCAAGAACGTCGAGGTCCCCGACCGCCAGTTTGCCGAAGCGCTCGACGGCAAGATCATGTTTGACGGCTCTTCCATCGAGGGCTTCGTCCGCGTTGAAGAGTCGGACATGTACCTGCGGCCAGACCTGTCGACCTTCCAGGTGTTTCCGTGGGCCGATGCCAACGGCGCGCGGGTCGGCCGGCTGATCTGCGACATTGCCAATCCCGACGGCAGCCCGTTCGCCGGCTGCCCGCGCACCACGCTCAAGAACGTCATTGCCCAGGCTGCGGACCGCGGCTTCACGATGATGGCGGGACCCGAGATCGAGTTCTTCCTGTTCCTGCGCCGCGATGGCCGCGCCACCACCGAGACCCACGATCGCGCCAGCTACTTCGACCTCGCGCCCATTGACCTGGGTGAAGACGTCCGCCGCGAGATCGTCGTTGCCCTCGAGCAGATGGGCATTGCCGTCGAGGCCGCACACCACGAAGTGGCCCCCGGCCAGCACGAGATCGACTTTCATTACGACGATGTGCTGGCGACGGCGGACAACGTCAGCACATGCCGGTTCATCGTGAAGAACGTGGCGTTGAGGAACAACTTGCACGCCACTTTCATGCCCAAGCCGATCTTCGGCGTCAACGGTTCGGGCATGCACACGCACCAGTCGCTGTTCGCCGGCGGCAAGAACGCGTTCTTCGATCCCGACAACGAGATTCAGCTCAGCCAGACGTGCATGAACTACGTGGGCGGCGTGCTGCAGCACGCCAAGGGCTTCTGCGCCATCACCAACCCGCTGGTGAATTCATACAAGCGCCTGGTGCCCGGTTACGAAGCGCCTACGGCCATCGCGTGGTCCGAGAAGAACCGCAGCCCCCTGGTGCGCGTGCCGGCGTCGCGCGGTGATTCCACGCGCGTCGAGCTGCGCATGCCCGACCCGTCGTGCAATCCCTATCTCGCGCTCGCGGTGATGCTGCGCGCGGGCCTCGATGGCATCGACAACAAGGTTGACCCGGGTCCGCCAGTGAACAAGAACATCTACAAGATGAGCCACCGTGAGCGGCGGCACCTGCGCATCGACGATCTGCCGGCCAACCTCAGCGAAGCCCTGGATGAGTTTGAGAAGGACACGCTGGTAAGGGATACGCTCGGCGAGCACATCTTCAATCACTTCCTCGATGCCAAGCGCGAAGAGTGGGACGAATACATCCGGCACGTGTCCCCATGGGAGATGGACCGCTATCTCGGCGTCTACTGACCGCCTGATACGGCGGGCAGGTCTCGACTCCGGCTCACAGGAGTCGGTGTCCGGCACTTTTCTCCGTGGGTGACGAGCCGGCCGCGCTACCGTCGCACGCCTACGCCCTCGGGCTGCACCACCAGCGATGCGGCGAGGCCCATGCCCGCGCGACCAACATAGCGGACCAGCATCAGCACATCGTCGGGGCGGCCAGCGACGGCTCTGTGGATGGCATCGGCCGACCACCGGTCGTCGGTCGAGGCATCCACGGGGCAGACCACCTGGGAAGCGGCAATCAAGCCGCGCTCGGACAGCGTCGCGCTGGGCGCAGTATCGCCCACGAGGGCCAAGCGGCCCGCCGCAACCTCGAACAACCCCGGCACGACACGCAAGCACAGATCGGCCATCGTGGCCGTCGCCGCTGGTTCGTCCCGGCGTCCTCTGGCGAAGCTGCGAGCCAGCGCCGCGACGGGCAGGCCCAGCACCCACATCAGCAGCGCCGCGCCACGAATCGCGGCGTCGGCGATGTTGCCGCGTAGATCCCCGGTCTTCACGGCCCCCAGGAGCATTGCATCGGTCACCGTCGCCACGCTGGCGTACCTGGCACTAGCGACCGCCGAGGGCGACGCGACCGCCTCGCGCAGTTCAAGGCCGGCACCAACGTAGGTCCGCGGCATGACCATGGCGTTGGCGACGCACGAATCGCGGTCGACAATGGCGCCGGCACCGATGATGGCGTTGGGGCCGATCACCGCGCCGGCCTCGATTCGCGCGTCCGCGCCAATGAACACCGGTGCGGCGATGGTGACCGTGCGGTGAATGCGGGCCCCGCGGCCCACGCGCACACCGGCCGCCATCAGGCGGCCACTTATTCGCAGTGCCGGCATCTTGCCGGCCAGCGCCACCGCCTGGGCATCAATCCATTCGGGAAGGCTCGTCACGCGCAGCACACGCGGCACCGCGCGCAGCCGGACGTCGCGGTCCGCCAGCGCGAGCAAGTGCTCGCCCAGCGCGGGCAACGGTACGCCGCAGGGGAGACTGGCGACCTGTCGAGATGAGAGGATTGCCCAACCTGCCCATTGCAGGTCGCCGTCGGTCGCCGAGGCATATACCGTCGCGGCGCCTGTGGCCAGGTCGTGCGATTCAAGTTCGATGAAATGGTCGGCGCGCGCGAGGACCGCCAACGGGGCGTCGCCCATCGCCCGTTGAATCGCTTTGACAGGCTCGTCGTCGCATTGAGCCAGGTGGTAGCGAATGTCGCAGCCCCATCGGCGCCCGTCACCAAGCAGGGCTTGCACCGCTTCGGGAGCGAAGCCGATCACGACCTCAATCTGCGAGATGCCCGCATGGCTGAGTTGCTCGACCGCGTGCTGGAGCAGCGGCCGATCGATCACCGGGCGGAGGGCCGCCGGCAGTGCCTGGACGCCCGCAGCGTCGGCGGCGTTGGTGGCGAGAAGGATAGCTCTCATGAGTAGAGTCCTTGGCGGGGTGAGGTGACCGCATCACGCCAGAAGTGACGGCCGTTCAAGCCGACCGACAGGGTTCGCGTCATTATTAGAATGCTCCTCGTCCGGACAGGACAGCCGGGATGGTCCGTGCGAGCAGGACCAGGTCGAGCCACAGGCTTTGGCTTTCGATGTACGCCACGTCGAGCTGGACTTGTTGCTCGAAGGGAATCGTCGATCGTCCGCTGACCTGCCAGATGCACGTGAGGCCCGGTGTCACGTCCAGCCGGCGGCGATCGTCGATGCTGTAGCGATCCACTTCCGACGGGACCGGCGGGCGCGGGCCCACCAGTGACAGGTCGCCCGTGAACACCAGCCACAACTGCGGCATCTCGTCGATGCTCAGCCGGCGAATGAATCGCCCGATCGGCGTGATGCGCGGGTCGTGCTTCATCTTGAAGGTGAGGCTGTCGCCGTGATCGTTGGCGGCCAGCAACGTCGCCTTCTTCGCTTCGGCGTCAATCACCATCGAGCGAAACTTCGGAAAGCGCATGGTCCGGCCGTGGCGCCCGATGCGGGTCTGCCAGAAGAAGGCCGGGCCGCCGTCAGACTTGATGATGACGGCCAGCACGGCGAAGAGCGGCGCGATGGCGAGTAGCACCGCCGCCGAAATCACGACGTCGAGCCCGCGCTTGAGGCCAACGGCGGCGGTGATCGTGAAGTCCCACGCCGCGACTTTCAGGCGGGCGCGGAAGCGATGCCACGGCGCACGTTGTCCGAAGCGGCGCCAGGCGGCAGCCGTCAGGCGGGCGCGATCGCTGTGGTCTGAGAACGTGGGGTTCGACATGCTCATGGGCCTCCGCGCGCGGCGATGCGCCAGCCCGGCGCGGCGATGAAGACGAACCGCGATAGCACGCGTAGTGAGGTCGCCATCAGCTTGGCGCTGCTTCCTGCAGCATCGCCTCGACGCGGGTGTTGGTAATGTCGAACACACGGTACAGGCGCACCAGCTCGAACAGGGTGCGCACCTGCGGCGTGAGCGTGCAGAGGCGCAGGTCGCCGCCGCGAGCAGCCAGCTGCCGCTGTGCGGACAACAGCGCGCCCAGGCCCGAGCTGTCGATGAAGCGGACATTCAGGAGGTCCACAACCAACAGCGGCTGGCCGGCGCGGCAATCGTCGAGGTCGCGGCGGAACTGGCCGATCGTAGTCGTGTCGATGGTTTCGTAGCCGATGGTGAGGACGGTGAAGGCACCGCTGTGTTCGATTGTTGAAATCATGATGCTGCCTTGTTGGTCAAGTGAATGGTCAGGTTGACGGAATGACGATTGGCGTCATCGCTGGCGAACGTGACGTCGCTGCAGGCGCGCGACGCCAGCCACAGGCCAAAGCCGCGGCTCCGGGTGCCATCGAACACCGGTGGCGTCAGGGTGGTCGGGTCGAGTGGCGTACCGGCGTGGTCGACGCGCGCCGTCACGCGCGCGGGCGTGATGTCGATGGTGACGGTCAAGTGCTGGCGGGCCGCGCCGGCATATGCGTGTTCGATGACGTTGGCGGCAACCTCATGGACCGCCAGTACCAGGCGCGCCTGGATACCGGTGTCGGCGACGCAGGCCCCAACCGTCTGATCGAGCCACGTCCGAATGCCCGCCAAGGAGGCTTCAGTGGCAGCCACCTTAAGGGCGCCGGTCATGAGCGCACCTGCGCCAGTTCCACCAGCAGGATCGTCTGGTCGTCTTCGGGCACGGTCCGGCCCGTGAAGCCGTCGAGCGCAGCAC
>CAMBHC010000223.1 GCA_945866285.1 Candidatus Sulfopaludibacter sp. SbA3
TCATCCGGGTCCCAATCGTCGATGCCGAAGGTGTTGCCGGCGATCCGCGACCCCGGCGCCATCTCGAGAAACTTGGGCATCAGCCGGTTCAGGTTGACCGGCAGCAGGAACAGCGCCAGCACGGTGGCCTGCGAGATGTCGGCGGCATACATGTCGCCTTCGACGAACTGCGCCTTGTCGGCGACGCCGGCGGCGGCGGCGCGCTGGCGTGACAGCGCAACCATGTCCGGGTTGAACTCCACGCCGAGCGCGCGGGCGCCGAGCCTGGCGGCGGCAATGACGTTGCGGCCGTCGCCCGAGCCGAGATCCATCACGAAATCATTCGGCGTGACCTTGGCCATCTCGAGCATCTTGTTGACCATGGCCGGCGGCGACGGCACCCACACCACGTCTTTGCCCGCTTGCCCGTTGGTGGGCTCGAACGGTTTCGTCGGCTCTTGCGCGTGCGCGACGGTGCCCAGCGTGAGCGTGATGAGCAGGACGGTTGCGAAATTGCGTAGAGGCGGGTCTTCAGACCCGCCGGCGAATCGTCTCGTCATGGTGTGCATCCGGGGAGCCGGAACGCGCCGATGCGGGTGGAGTATGCCGTCGCGTCCTTCTTCAGGTAATCGCCGACGTACCAGATCGTGCAGTCGTCCGAGGGGTCGACGGCCGTCTGGGTGTAGTCCTCCCACCGCAAGGTGGTGGTCTGCGCGGCCTCGCCTTCGACGAGCACCGTCTCGCGCAGGCCGAGGACGCCCAGGGGGTCGCCCGGTGTCCGGCCGGCGAATCGCTGGCCGGCAAAGTGTGGCGTCCCGCCGAAGGAGTAGCCGATGCCGATGTTGCCGAACTTATCGATCGCCGGGCTTGCCATCCACCGATAGGAAGGTGCCAAGGGTGCCAAGGGTGCCAGGGGTGCGTAGGTGCCTTGCTGGTGCAGTGCCGGGTGCCCCGAGTCGTTCAGCCGGAACTCGTACCAGCGGACGCCGCCGCCACCCGCCGCCGTGTTCACCGAGTGCACGGCGACAATCGATTCCTGGTTGCCGATGCGCCGATAGACGACGCGGGCCATGAGCTTGTCGCCTTGCGCGTCGAGCCGGCGGTCGGTGCCGGGTTGTGGCACGCAGTTAGTCAACTGGCCGTCACAGAGGTAGCGATACGGCGCGACGGCGATCCGCGCCGGTCCTTCCAGACGGGTCTGCGTCACGTCTTTCCAGTCCGTGAAGAACTTCCACGCGACGATCGCATCGGCGGCGAAGTCCTTCCTGAGCTGCGTGCCGCCGGTTGCCAGCATGACGTTCGGCGCGCCCCGGGCGGGCAACCGCGTGCCGTCGAGGTCGGCGTTGTTCAGGAAGTTGACGTCGTTGATGACGAAGCACTGCTCGCGCGCGGGTTGGCCCTTGAGCATGGCCTCGCGCTCGACGACACAGGCGTGCTTCTCGATGACTTCATCGCCGGTGCTGGTCGGCACGTAGTAGCCATCGGGCCACACCGCCGGACGGGGGTAGTCAGGGAAAAGGGGCCTGAGAAATTCATAGCGGTAGTAAGCGCCCATCGGGTCGCTTGTGGTGCTTATGGCATAGCACATGGAGTAGGGCCCCTTCGGGGCCGAAGGTGCCACGGGTGCCAAAGGTGCCACGGGTGCCAGAGGTGCCACGGGTGCCAGAGGTGCCGAGGGTTGAAAGAGCGGCACGGCTACGCCGGGTTGATCGCGGCGTCCGGGTGGGCTGGCGTAGGGCTTATCGCTCGCGGTCCACACCGGCGGTTGATCGGGCCGTGCGTCGGCGCGCGAAAAGATGGGCATGACGATCAGCCAACGGTTGGCGAGCTGGTCGTAGCGCACGACGGCGTCGCCGTTGTTGTGTTGCTCGCACGCCCCGCCAAAGCCGCGGAACACGTTGTTGGTGTTGACCGGACCATAGAGCACCCGCCCGGTGGTCTCGAAGCGGCGGCCTTTCTTGGTCACGATGGCCATCCGCGTGTTCACGGTCTGAACAAGGTGGTCCGGGCCGACCGCGAGGGAATTGTCGGAAGGATTGCGGAGTGTCGCCGTGCCCTGGGGGCCCGTGAAACCCGCGCCGAGTCCATCGAAGCTTTCGACCAGGGCCGGCGCTCGGCGCGTGCCGGGCACGGTCTGCTCGACGGTCGTGACCGACTGGCTCAATCCCAGCAGAAAAACGCCACCAATCAATTGGATCGCGATACGCATGGGCTGGGTGTCGGAGCCGAGTATATATGGCGTCGCTCATCACGTCGTTCATGAAAAACCACTATTGCATCGGCGACGAATGAGCGAGAATGTCGGATTGGATTGTCACCGTTTTGGTTTACCTCGGAGGAAGCTGCAATGAAGAGTGTTAGTCGAATGTTTGTACTCGTTTGTATGGCGGTACTGTTGGGCGCCCCAATCGCTAGCGCCCAGACGACCGGCTCGATCACAGGTACCGTGTCCGACCCCAGTAGCGCGGTCCTGCCGGGCGTGACCATCACGCTGAGCGGCGAACGCTTGATTGGCGGTCCTCAGACCCAGGTCAGCGACGCCAACGGTGTCTATCGCTTTGACCGCCTGGTGCCGGGCACCTACGGCGTGAAGATGGAACTGCAGGGCTTCCGCTCCGTTGACCGTCCCGACGTCCGCATCAGCGCGGCGTTCGTGGCGACCATCAACGGCAAGATGGAAGTCGGCTCGCTCAGCGAGACGATTACCGTCACCGGCGCATCGCCAACGGTTGACGTGCGCTCGAACGTGCAGCAGACGGTGATGAACCAGGAAATCCTGGAAGGCATTCCGACCGGCCGCGACCCGTGGTCGCTGGCCAAGCTGATCCCCGGTGTGCAGGTGGCGACGTATGACGTCGGCGGCACGCAGTCGATGCAGCAGAGCAGCATGTCGGCGCACGGTTCGAACACCGCCGACGTCAGCTACAACATTGACGGTGCGACGGTGAACTGGCCGGGTGGTGGCGGCGGCGCGACCATGATGTATTACGACCAGGGCATGTTCGAAGAGGTCAACTACATGACCTCGGCGATCCCGGCCGAAACGCTCGCCGGCGGCGTCTCCATCAACATGGTGACCAAGGACGGCGGCAACACGTGGAAGGGCAACGCCCGCTACAACTTTGCCAACGACGACCTGCAGGGCGAGAACTGGGCCGCGACCCAGAAGCTGAACCCGAGCTTCCTCGGCAACCCCACCAAGAAGACCTACGACCTGAACCTGTCGGGGGGCGGCGCGCTGATCCAGAACAAGATGTGGGTCAACGGCACCATCCGCAAGTGGGTGGTCAACAAGCTGGTGAGCGCCAAGAACGACAACGGCTCACAGGCCCTCGACGACAACGACCTGAAGAACTACTCGGGCAAGCTCGTTGCCCAGGTCACCACCAACAACAAGCTGTCGGTGTCGTACCTCTGGAACGACAAAATCCGCGGTCACCGGCGCGACAGCAACGACCTGATCCCGGACATCGCGTCGGTGGTGCAGACCAACCCGGTGCAGACCACGCAGGCCAAGTACACGGGCATCAAGGGCAGCCTGGTGTTCGAGTCGAACTTCAGCGTGATGGATGGCCAGACCAACTACACCTACCAGCCCGACACCGCCGCCGATGCGATCCGCAAGATCGACACCGGCACGACCCAGGTCTCCTTCGCCTCGACCCGCGAAGAGCACCAGCCCAACTCGCGGACCCAGTTCGACAACGTGGTCACGTTCGGCAAGAGCGGCATGGGCGGCGAGCACCTGATCAAGGCCGGCATGCAGTTGGGCCGCCTCTTCTACGGGTCGGATTACTCCGTGAAGGGCGACCACTGGACCGTCTACAACAACGGCGTGCCGACCTCGGTGCGCCAGTTCAACTCGCCCGCGTTCTCGAAGAACGTGGCGATCGTCACCGGCTTCTTCATCCAGGACTCGTGGTCGATGAACCGGCTGACGCTGAACATCGGCGGCCGCTACGACAAGTACGTCGGCACGTTGCCCGACCAGTCGAGCCCGGGTGGTGCCTTTGCCGCCGCCCGCACCGTGACGGAGACCGAAGCCATCAACCAGAGCATCGCGGTGTGGCGCGCCGGCGCGTCGTACGACGTCACCGGCAGCGGCCGGACGGCGGTCAAGGCGAGCTACAGCCGCTATGGCCTGCAGGTCGGCATCGACCGCGTGACCAACGTCAACCCACTGACCGTCGGCTCGCGCGACTGCGTGTGGACCGACCCGAACGGCGACGGCAAGGTGCAGGCCGGTGAAATCGGCACGTGCCCCGCGTCGTTCAGCGGCGGCACCCTGACCAACTACGCGCCTGGCGTTGACTGGCCGTACTCGGATGAAGCTACCGTGGGCATCGAAACCCAGCTGCCCGGCGCCGTCCGCGTCGGTGCGATGTTCTACTACCGCACCAACCGCAAGCAGATCGGCCAGGTCAACACCCTGCAGCCGTCATCCGCGTACACCGCGTCCTCGATCACCATCCCGAACGGTCCTGGCGGCACGGTGTCGAGCCCCAAGCCGACCACGGCCACGGTCTACAACATCTCGGCCGCGGCCAACGCCGTCACCTTGAACGTGCGTGACAACGTCGACTACCTGGATACCGTCTACAAGGGTGTCGAGTTCACCGCCACCAAGCGTTTCTCGCAGAAGTGGCAGATGCAGGCCGGCTTCACCATCGGCAAGAACGAAGGTGGCGTCTCGGGCGGCACCGACCTGAACGACCCGAACAACACCCGGTTCCCCACGGGCATCATCGGCAACGACTCGGAAACCGCGCTGCGCTTCTCTGGCAGCTACGAGCTTCCCGGCAAGATCAACCTCGCCGGTTCGATGATCGCCAACAACGGCTACCCCTACGTCTCCAGCTATTCGTTGAGCCGTGCGGTCGCCGCGACGCAGGGCATTGCCCTGACTCGCGCCACCCAGGTCGTGCAGCTGAGCGAACGTGGCAACGAGCGCTACGACAACGTGACGATGTTCGACGTTCGTCTGTCGCGCACGTTCCGCTTCGGCAGCCGCAGCTTCCAGCCGCAGCTTGACTTCTTCAACATCGGCAACGCTGACACGGCGACCACGCGCACGGTCGCCGTCGGCAACAGCTACCTGATCCCGACCGAAATCCTGGCGCCGCGCATCATCCGCCTCGGTTTCTCGCTGAACTTCTAAGACCTCAACGGGCGCGA
>CAMBHC010000224.1 GCA_945866285.1 Candidatus Sulfopaludibacter sp. SbA3
GTTTGCGGCACCAGCCGCCCGGCAACTCGGGTTCGACACAGGTCCGTCGATGGCGGTGGTGATTTCGTGCCTCGCAACCGCGGCGTCGGTCGTGGCCGGTGAACGACGATTCCGGCGCCGAAAAGCCCGCGAGTCACCTTGACCGTGACGGAGCGGC
The DNA here is from genome assembly GCA_945866285.1 of Candidatus Sulfopaludibacter sp. SbA3. Taxonomy (GTDB): domain Bacteria; phylum Acidobacteriota; class Vicinamibacteria; order Vicinamibacterales; family UBA2999; genus 12-FULL-67-14b. Next base: position 158 of record CAMBHC010000224.1, read on the forward strand.
ATAGTACCGTTCAGGGGTCCACCTTATTCGGGTGGACCCCCTTATTAAATGACTGATTCCGTGACCGATCCACTCAAGAAGACCCCGCTTCACTCGTCGCACGTTGCCCTCGGCGCCCGCATGGTCCCCTTCGGTGGGTGGGACATGCCGGTGGAGTACTCGGGCATCACCGCAGAGCACATGGCCGTGCGCACCGCGGCCGGGCTGTTCGACGTCTCACATATGGGAGAGGTCGAGATCGCCGGTAAGGGCGCGCTCGAAGCCGTGCAGCACATCACCAGCAACGACGCGTCAAAGTTGCAGATCGGCCAGATCCAGTATTCCGGCCTGACCTCGCCCGACGGCACCTTCGTGGACGACCTGCTGGTCTACCGTTTCGGGCCGTCGCACTTCCTGCTGGTCATCAACGCCGGCAACATCGACAAGGACTGGGACTGGATTGCGACCCGGGCCAAGGAAGCGTCGCCAGAAGTGGCGATCGTGAACTCCAGCGACCGCTATGCGCTGATCGCCATCCAGGGGCCGAACGCTGAAGCGATTCTGCAGACGCAGACGGCCATCGACCTTGCGGCGATTAAATACTACTGGTTTGCACACGGCGAGATCGCCGCGGTGCGCGGCACCGTCTCGCGAACGGGATACACCGGCGAAGACGGCTTCGAGATCATGGTTCCGCCGGCGATGGCACCGACCGTGTGGGCCGCGCTCCTGCAGGCCGGGAAATCGCATGGCTTGATTCCCGCCGGCCTCGGCGCACGCGACACGCTGCGTCTCGAGGCCTCCATGCGGCTGCACGGCAACGACATCGATGAAACAACGACCGTCGTCGAGGCCGACCTGAACTGGATCGTCGGCTGGAACAAGACCGAGTTTCTGGGCCGCGACGTGTTGCACGCCCAGAAGGCGGGTGGCACCGCGCGGACCCTCGTCGGATTCGAGATGACCGAACGCGCCATTGGGCGCCACGGCCACCAGGTATTCCACAACGGCCAGCAGGTGGGCATCGTCACCAGCGGTACCCAGACGCCGTTCCTGAAGAAGGCCATCGGTATGGCCTACGTGCCACCCGCGCTGAAGGCGCCCGGCACCGAGATTGAAATCGACATCCGCGGCCGCCGCGCCAAGGCGGTAGTTGTTCCCATGCCCTTTTACAAACGTCCCAAGAAGAGCTGACCATGGCCTATCCGACCGACCTCAAGTACACGAAAGAGCACGAGTGGATCCGCGTTGAAGGTGACACCGGCACCATTGGCATCACCGACTTCGCGCAGCAGCAACTGGGCGACGTGGTCTATGTCGAATTGCCCGCCGTCGGCGCCAGCATTACTGTCGGCCAGGTGTTCGGCACGATCGAATCGGTGAAGGCGGTATCCGAACTGTTTGCGCCGGTAACCGGTGAAGTGGTGGCCACCAACGGCGACCTGAAGGATCGCCCCGACCAGGTCAACAGCAAGCCACACGAGTCCTGGATGGTAAAGGTAAAGCTGGCCAACCCCGGCGACGTCGCGTCCTTGATGGACACCGCCGCGTACGAAGCACTTATCGCGAAATGACACCGGTGCCTTTTCTCGACCCCCTCGATACGTTTGCCCCTCGTCACATCGGTCCTCGCGGCGATGAGGTCGCCGCGATGCTCAAGGCAGTGGGCGCCGCGTCGCTCGATCAACTTATCGACGAAGCCATTCCCGCGAGCATTCGCCTCAAGGCGCCGCTCGATCTGCCGGCCGCCGAAAGCGAATCCACTTACCTCGGGCGGCTGAAGGGCATCGCGAAGAAGAACAAGGTCTTCCGCAGCTTCATCGGCCTCGGTTATAACGACACGCTGATTCCGAGCGTCATCCGCCGCAACGTGTTCGAGAACACCGGCTGGTACACGCCGTACACGCCATACCAAGCCGAGATCGCGCAAGGGCGCCTCGAGTCGCTCCTCAATTTCCAGACGATGGTCACTGACCTGACGGGGATGGCGGTGGCGAACGCGTCACTGCTGGATGAAGGCACGGCGGCGGGCGAGGCGATGACCCTGCTGCATCGCGTGCAGGGCAAGAAGCTGGGCGATGCCAACGGCACGTTCCTGGTGTCGGACCGCTGCTTTCCGCAGACCATCGCGGTGTTACGCAGCCGCGCCGAACCGCTGGGCATTGAGCTCAAGGTCGGTCCCGTTGACCAGATGAAGCTGGACGAGCCGATGGTGTTTGGCGCGTTGGTGCAGTATCCCGACGAAGCCGGACGACTCGACGACCTCAAGCCGTTCATCGACAAGGCTCACGCGGTCGGTGTTCGCGTCGCCGTCGCCACCGACTTGCTCGCGCTCGCCTTGGCGACCTCGCCCGGCGAGATGGGTGCCGACGTGGTGTTCGGTAACTCACAGCGGTTCGGCGTGCCGCTGGGCTTTGGCGGCCCGCACGCGGCGTTCTTTGCCACCAGCCAGGACTATGTCCGTCACATGCCCGGACGTGTGATCGGCGTCTCGGTGGATGTGCATGGCCATCGCGCCTATCGCATGGCGCTGCAGACTCGCGAGCAGCACATCCGCCGCGAGAAGGCGACCTCGAACATCTGCACCGCGCAGGCACTGCTCGCCAATATGGCGGCGATGTATGCCGTGTACCACGGGCCCGAGGGCATCAAGGCGATTGCCTCGCGCGTCCACACGTTCGCCCGGTCGCTCGAGGGCGCATTGGCATCGCTCGGCTACCAGCAGGCAAACCTGAATTACTTCGACACGCTGCGCATCAAGACGGATGCCGCGCGGGTCGCGGCCATTCGGACCGCGGCCGTCCAGCACCAGTTGAACTTCCGCTACGTCGGCGACACCGAAGTGGGCATTGCCCTCGACGAGACCGTGACGGCGACGGACCTGGCCGCGATTCGGGACGTGTTTGCGACGGCGGCGGGTCAGACCGGCATGGCCGCCGCGGTGGACGCCTCAAGCGCCCAGCGGCCATCCTGGCCAGAGTCACTGCAGCGCACCAGCCCGTATTTGACGCACCCGGTGTTCAACACGCATCGCTCCGAGAGCGAGATGATGCGCTACATCCGCAATCTCGAACGCAAGGACGTCGGCCTCGATACGTCGATGATCCCGCTCGGGTCCTGCACCATGAAGCTGAACGCGGCCACCGAGATGTACCCGGTGTCGTGGGAAGAGTTCTCGCGCATGCACCCGTTCGCCCCTGAGGATCAGACCGCGGGCTATCGGCAGATCTGCGAAGAGCTCGAAGCCGCACTGTGCACCATCACCGGCTTCGCGGCCGTGTCACTGCAGCCGAACTCAGGCGCGCAGGGCGAGTTTGCGGGCCTGGCGGTGATGCGCGCGTATCACCAGTCGCGCGGCGACGGCGCCCGCGACGTGATCCTGATTCCCTCGTCTGCGCACGGCACCAATCCCGCCAGCGCGGTGATGGCGGGCTTCAAGGTCGTGGTGACGGCGACCGACGCCAACGGCAACGTCGATGTGGCGGACCTGAAGAAGAAGGCTGAAGAGCACGCCACGGTCCTGGCGGGCCTGATGATCACGTATCCCTCGACGCACGGCGTGTTCGAGGATTCGATTCGCGACATTTGCGCCACCATCCACCAGTACGGCGGCCAGGTCTACATGGACGGCGCCAACATGAACGCCCAGGTCGGCCTGACGAGCCCGGCGACGATTGGCGCCGACGTGTGCCACCTGAACCTGCACAAGACGTTTGCCATTCCGCACGGCGGCGGCGGTCCGGGCATGGGCCCGATCGGCGTGGCCAAGCACCTGGCACCGTTCCTCCCGGGCCATCCGCTGGTAGACGTTCGGAGGGCGACGGCTTCAGCCGTCGCCGGGGAAGTGGATCAAGCCATTCCTCCCGTCTCGGCAGCTCCCTGGGGCAGCGCGAGCATCCTGCTGATCTCGTACGCCTACATCCGCATGCTGGGCGCGGCGGGCGTGACGGATGCGACTCGCTTCGCCATCCTCAACGCCAACTACATCAAGTCGCGGCTCGAGAAGCACTACGACGTGCTCTACACCCGCGAGAACGGCCGGGTCGCGCACGAGATGATCTTCGACCTGCGCGCGTTCAAGGCCAAGGGCGTGGAAGAAGGCGATGTCGCCAAGCGCCTGATGGACTACGGCTTCCACGCACCGACGGTGTCGTTTCCGGTGCCGGGCACGCTGATGATCGAGCCGACGGAAAGCGAACCCAAGGCTGAACTTGATCGCTTCTGCGACGCACTGATTGCGATTCGCCAGGAGATCGAGGAAGTGATCACCGGCGCGGTTGATGCGAAGGATAACGTGCTGAAACACGCGCCGCACACCGCCGCGGCGGTGTCAGCCGATGCGTGGCCCCACAGCTACTCCCGCGAGAAGGCGGCGTATCCGCTGCCGTGGGTGAAGGCCAACAAGTTCTGGCCGAGCGTGGGCCGTATCGACGCTCCCTACGGCGACAGAAACCTGATGTGTATCTGCCCGCCGATGGAAGCGTACACGTAACGCGCTGTCGTCCGTAGAGGCGGGTCTTTAGACCCGCCTACTTAACCGTTCCGCTTCGCGGCGATACTCCGCCAACAACCTCTTGGTGACGGGCCCCAACCCGTCCGTCACCAATCTTCCTCTCATCCACCTGCACGACCGGCACGATTGCCTTCGTGGTGCTGGTGAAGAACGCCTCGTCTGCCCTGAACAAATCCGCATCCTTCAGCACCGCTTCTTCGCAGTACGCTTCGGAGCCTGCCGCGCCGGAGCCTTGTGCGTCGGCGGGCCCGGTGCCGATCAAGCCGGAACGACAGGCCGTGGTCAGTGCGGAATACCTCGTAGACGCCCTCGCCATAGCGGAATCCATGGTCGTAAATCTGGATGACGGCGTGGCCGGCGTCGGTGACCACGCCGTTGACGCTGACGTATGCGCCCGGGATTCGGGAGCGTACCGCACGCGAAGACGATGGTGCTAGAGTCGATGTAGCATTCGGCTTTAGCCGGATAGTCCGTCGTGAGCGGGATGGTCCGCC
>CAMBHC010000225.1 GCA_945866285.1 Candidatus Sulfopaludibacter sp. SbA3
CTTCAGCAACATCTCGACCGTGCCGGCCGGCAGCTTGGCGAACGCCGCGTCGGTCGGCGCGAACACCGTGAACGGGCCCGTGCCCTTGAGCGTGTCGACCAGGCCAGCCGCGCCGAGCGCCGCCGCGAGGGTCTTGAACTGTCCCGCACCAACGGCGGTGTCAACGATGTCCTTGCCCTGCGCGCGACCGGTGCTACCCATCGACAACACCAAGGCCGCCACCGCGGCGCCAACCATCAGCTTCTTTGCAAACGCGTTCATTCAATACTCTCCTTGAGTTCCGTTTCCAAACTGTCGCCGCGGCAACAACACCACCGCGATATGTCGGGTATGACGCCCCCCTGGTACTGGCGGGTGCAGGCGGAGCCGAAGGCGGTTTGCCTGGTTGTGCCTCTGGAGACCATGTGCTTAACTAATAGGCAAATGCTGTCGCCCGCCATCAGTAGTGGCCTGCGTGAATATGCCGTGGGTCCCAAGCTCCGCGCGCTCCGGCTCAGGAAGAAGATGGGACTCGTCGAGCTGGGCCGTCATGCCGGATTGTCGGCCGCCATGCTATCCAAGCTCGAGCGTGGCATCCAGCACCCCACGCTGCCGACTCTGCTCCGCATCGCCCTGGTTTTTGGCGTCGGCCTCGATCACTTCTTCACCGCATCGGCCTCGCGCAAGACCTTCGGCATCGTCCGGCGCGCGGAACGGATCCGCTTCAGCGAGAAGCTCGGCGGACGTGAGGCCGCGTGGGAGTTCGAGTGCCTCGACTTCACCGCGACCGAGCGGAAGATGAACGCCTATTGGGTGAAGTTCGCCCCGGCGGCCCGGCCGCGCGCCCACGAGCATGCCGGCGCGGAGTTCATTCATGTGCTGAAGGGCACGCTGCGGCTGAAACTGGGCGCGGACGCGCACGAGCTCGAGGAGGGCGATTCGATGTACTTCGACGCGTCGCAGCCTCATTCGTATGCGCGCGCCGGGGCGCGCCCGTGTGAGGCGCTGGTGGTGACAACAGGCGGGTAGGCGTCGCCCTCTACGGCGTCAGCAACTTCTCAAACACGCCGAGCTTCCCCGTGTAGCCGCCCGGCAAGTCATTCTTCGGCAGCGACAGGAAGTACTCGATCGCCGGCTTGTCGTCGGTCAGCATCGGCCCCTCGGGACCCAGGAACTCGCGGATGTCCTCTGGGCCAGCGGAATAGATGCGCTTCAGCGTCGGCAGGTCCCAGTTGAACAGATCGAAACCTTTGCGCCTCGCCTCGTAGCCACTCTGGCTGATGGTGAACGGCTTGGTGCTGCCGAGCATCAGGCTGCCGTCGGCCCACAGCGTGGTGTACGGAAACACCGACACGAAGGTCCGCAGCAACAGCTTGTACTCGGTCATCGAGTCGGCGCCGATCCACTGCATGGCGAGTCCGCCCTCGGCGAGCGAGTGGCGCACCAGTTCGTAGTACTCCTTCGAGTAGAGCGCACCGGCGCCGGCGTGGCGCGGCAGGATGATGTCGGCCGTGATTACGTCGTACTTCTTCCGGCCCATCATCATGAAGTTGCGGCCATCGTCGACGCGCAGGTGCACGTTGGGACGCGACAGCAGGTCGAAGTTGATGTCCTTGAAGAACGCCGAGCCGGCCACCACCGCGGCCGAGAGTTCGACGACGTCAACGTCGACGTTGTAGCGGGCGACGGCTCCGGGTGTGGCGCCGCCACCGAGGCCAATCACCAGCGCGGTGGTCGGCGCCGGGTGCAGCATCACAGGCAGTGCGCCAATGCGGTGGTGGACAAAGGCTGTGCCGGGCGAGTTGTTCGCCTGGTGATTGCCGTCAAGAAACATGATGCGCATCGGCGAGTTGCCGCCGCGGTCGTGCACGGCCACCGTCGTCTGCACGCCTTCCTGACGCCAGACCAATTTCTCGTTGCGGTGGAAGCGCGCGAAGGCGACATCGAAGGGCTCCACCGCCCACACCGCGCCCAGCCCGAACAGCGCGGGTGCCAGGCCCATCACGGCGTAGCTGAATGACGGCCGCGTGGCGCGCTGTGACCAGGCCAATGCCATGCTCGAGGAGGTCGCCAGCGCCGACACCACGATCAGGCTGTTGCGCGTGCCAATCGCCGGCAGCAACACGAAGCCGGCCAACATCGATCCCAGGATCGCTCCCAGCACATTCAGCGAATAGAACGCGCCGACGCGCCGGCTGGTCTCGTCGCTCGGGTCATCACCGGCCCAGAGGGACATGCCAATTGGGAAGGCCAGGCCGAGCAACAGCATGGTGGGGAGCATGGCCACCATGCTCGACGCCACGAGCGGGGCGAGGTAGGTGTTCAGGCCGATGGCGGCAAACCACGGCGTCGCCACGTCGGCCACGGCCTGGCTGCGGACCAGGGCGTTGAACGAGAGCACCGCGGTGACGCCGATCAGCGCCTGGATGACCGACAGCGCGGGCAGCCACCGCCCCCGCATCCGCAGAATCGGTGCGGCGAGTGCACTACCCAGTGCGATGCCGGTGAGCACGCACGCCAGCATGATGGTGAAGGCGTAGGCCGTTGGCCTCAGGAACACCACCAGCATGCGGAACCAGATGATCTCGAGCGCCAGCGACATCACGCCCGAGACAAAGAACGTCCACAGAACAATCTGTCGCTGCGACGGGGTGATGGGGTTGGGCTGGTTGGGCTGGTCAGGCGGGTTGGGCAGTCCGGCCACCTGGGGCGGCATCGCGTACGCGGCCGCCAAAGCGACGATGCCGATCACGATGTTGCCGATTGCCGCCATCCGGAACGACCACTCGACGCCCACCTCCGAAATCAAATAGAAGCCGGCAACCAGCGCGCCGACAATGGCGCCGGTGGTGTTGATGGCGTAGAGCAGGCCAATGCGACCGCCGATGCGGTCCTCGCGCGCCACCGCCGACTTGATCACCAGCGGCAGCGTGGCGCCCATCAGCGCGGTCGGCACAATCAGGACCAGGAACGCGACGACGAAGCGAATGATCGTGATCACCGCCACAGAGTCGGGCAGTGACGGGTGAAGTGAGACCCAGACTCTGGTCAGCGCGTCGAGGACCACCGGTGAGGCGAAGGCCGTGATGCCGACCAGCACTTCAGCAATGCCGAACGCCGCGAGCGGACGGGTGATGCGCGTGGCCAGCCGGCCCGCAGCGAAGCTGCCAATGCCGAGGCCGGCCATGAAGCCGGCGAGCACGGTGCTGGCGGCATAGACGGTGACGCCAAACACCAGCGCCAGCAGCCGCAGCCACATCACCTGGTAGACGAGCGCGCACACGCCCGAACCGAAGAACAGAATCAGGAGAAGCGGGAGGAGCCAGCGCTGCGGAGCCGGAGTATCAACCACCAGCTCCGCAGTCTATCAAATGACTAGAAGTTCAACCGGATACCGAGCTGCAGTTGACGCGCCGTGCCGGTGCCCGTCGGGCCCGAGTTGAGCGGGCTGAGCACACCGAACGTCAATGGCGCCGAGAAGTCCTTGGCCGGGTTGCCGTACTGGTCAACGTTGAACAGGTTGAACGCGTCGAGCCGCAGGTCGAGCGAGGCGCGGCCGGCCAACCGGATGGCCTTGCTGAGCGACAGGTCGAACTGCCAGGCGCCTGGCCCGCGGAAGCCGTTGCGGGGCGAGTTGCCGAACTGGTTCGCGGCCGGGGCCGCGAAGGCGGCGCTGTTGAGCCACAGGTCGGTGCCGCCGAGCACGGGCTCGACGCCGGGCACCAGGTTGGGCCGCTGGTTGACGTCCGACCCATCCGGGGCCGTGCGGGCGATGTTGACGTTGATGGGGCGGCCGCTCTTCGCCAGCAACACCGCGCTCACATCCCAGTCGCCGAACAGCGCGCCGACGACGCCCTCGGCGGCTTTGGCGCGGCCGCTGCCGAACGGCAACTGGTAGACCATGTTGAAGGCCATCGAGTGCCGGGCGTCGAAGTCCGAGGGGCCCCACTCGCAGTCACCGCACCGCGCGTTCTGCCACTCGCTGCCCTCGCCGTTGCCGGCGTTGTTGTCCATCGAGCGCCCCAGCGTGTAGGTGCCCTGCATCAGCAACCCGTTCTTCATGTTGCGCTGCAGGCCCAGGCTGAGGCCGTCGTATTCGGTTTCGCCCATCGAGCTCTTGCGGTCGATCTGCGTGGTCAGCAGCGCGCCGTACGGCCGCTGCCCGCTCGCCGGATCGATGGTGTTCACGAAGATGCGGTTGAACACGTTCTGGCCGCGGCTGCCGACGTAACCGATCTGCGCGACGATGTTTGCGGCGAGCTCGGTCTGCAGCGAGCCGCTGTAGATCTGCGCGGACATGTCCTCGCGATCCCGCTGCAGCGCGCGCGGCCGGCTGTTGGCCAGGCTGAGGGCGCCCGGAATGTCGTCCTGCACCGGATAGGCCGCCGGGGTCGTCAGATCCCCACGCCTCGCCAGGCTGTCGATCGCCGCCGTGACGTCGTCGTTCTGCCCGGGGCTGTAGTAGATGCCATAGCCGCCTCGCAGCACCACCCGCGGCGACAACTGCCACGCCAGGCCGAGGCGTGGCCCGAAGTTGTTCTTGTCGGGGAAGTAGTAGGGCGTGCCGGGCGCGCAGTAAATGCTGGTGGCGGTCGGCGGGCAGCGGTCGAGGTCGAGCACGTTGCCCGCACCCGACGCCTCCTTCATCACCGAGTAGTACTCGTAGCGCACGCCCAGGTTAATGGTCAGGGCGTCACCGGCGCGCCACTCGGTCTGGCCGTAGCCAACGCCGTACCAGCGCCGCCCTTCCTGCAGCGGCAGCTCGCCGTCGACGCGGATGCGGTTGGTCCGGTTGATCAGGAAGTCGGCAATCGAGTTCCAGCGCACCGAAACGCCGGGACCGTTGCCGACGTTGACGTCAATCTGCCTGAACTCGCCGCCAAACTTGACGGTGTGCGCGCCCATGGTCGTGAGCAGGCTGCCGAGGTACGACCGTGATTGCGGCTTCTCTTCGTTGATGAACGTCGCCCGTGTCGGCGTGAAGGCGTTGCGGATCTCGTAACCTTCGGCGCCCAGGCCCTGGTCCACACGGTCGAGCGGCGACAGGTTCCAGCCGAACTTGAACTCGGCCACCGTGCGCGGCGAGACGATCTGCTGCCACTGCGCCGTGAAGTTCTTCGGAAAGGCCTCCGACCGCCGCGTCTCGAGCAGGTCGCT
>CAMBHC010000226.1 GCA_945866285.1 Candidatus Sulfopaludibacter sp. SbA3
AGAACGTCCGGGTGGCTTTGGACGAGAAGAAGTACGGATCACCGAGCGTCGGTAACTGGGCCTCGAACGCCTCCCAGTTGGGCCAGACCCGCAGGTCGACGTGTTCCCAGTAGTCGAGACCCGCGCGCTTGACGCGGCTGTCGTCCAGCGAGAAGCCGAGCGGCTCGATCAAATGCAGCGTCGCGCCTGCGGCGAGGCAGGTACGCCCGGCGCTGCCGGTGTTCCAGTGAATGTCGGGATGGACCAGGACGACGTGCATGGCGTCAGCAGCCGCGTGAGGCGAACCACACGGTGGGCTCGCCGGAGGCGGCATCAGGAGCCGACGGTCGCAACATACTGATCCACGTTCTTTGCGAGCACATCGAGCGGCACGTTGCCGCCAAGCACCACCGTGTCGTTGAACGCCTTGACGTCAAACTTCGACCCAACTGCCGTCCTGGCCCGCTCGCGCTGGCGATTGATCTCGCTGTGGCCCACCTTGTAGCCGCACGCCTGTCCCGGCCACGAGCAGTAGCGATCGACTTCGCTCGCCACTTCCATCGGGTTCGAGCCGTTGACCTCGACGAAGAACCGCACGCCCTGCTCGCGGGTCCACCGCTTGGCGTGGATGCCAGTATCGACCACCAACCGGCAGGCACGAAACGCCAGGGCCTGCAGGTAGCCCACCTGCCCGATGGGATCGCTGGAATACGCGCCGAGCTCGTCGGCGAGCTGCTGGGCATAGAGCGCCCAGCCCTCGGAGTAGGCGTTGAAGGCGAGCAGTTGCCGGATGAGCGGCATCTGGTGCGTGTACTCGCCTTGCAGGATGTGACCGGGAATCGACTCGTGAAACGTCAGGTCGGCGAGGCTGTACTTGCTGTGCAGTTGCGTGGTCCGGAGATTGATCCAGTACTTACCGGGAATCTTGCCGTCGATCGAGCCAGCGCCGCCATACGCCGTCGGCGCGCCGGGCTCTTCTTCGGGCGGCAAGCGCTTCACTTCCATGTTGGGATTGACCAGCGTGTTGAACGCGCGCGGGAGCTGGGCTCGGATCCACGTGAGACGCTCCTGGATGAACGCCAGGATCTCGGCGCGACCCTTGTCGCCCTCGGCAAACTGGTACTTGGGGTCCTTGGCCAGCGCCGTCATGCGCTCGCCGACCGTGCCCTTGGAGTAGCCGGCGCCCTTCAAGATCGTGTCCATGCGGGCATGCAACTGTTCGAGCTCGGCCTGGCCCATGGCGTGGACTTCGTCCGGCGTCATGTTGGTGGTGGTCGACGCCTTCAGCGCCCACCGGTAGAACTCGTCACCATTCGGCCGCGCCCACATCCCCGCTTCATCCTTGGCAACGGCGCGCTGCGCTTCTAGTTCGGCGATCTGCCGATCCAGCGCCGGGGCAATCTCCTGCGCCGCGATCGTCTTCGCGCGCTCGGCCCAGGTGCCGGGAATGGTCTTCGTCCGCCGCGCAATCGATTCAACCAGCGATCCGCCCTCGCGAGCACTCTTCGCCGACATCCGCATCTGCGTCAGTGCCTTGTCGATCAGGAAGGCGGGCGGCACCAGGCCCTGGCCGCGGGCGGCTTGCATGCGGCCAAGCTCGCCATCAAGCTGTTTGCCGTACGACTGGAGACGAGCGACGTACGCCTCGGCATCCGCGGCGTCGTTGACCGGATGGTCGCTGTCGAGAAATCGCGGCAAGTCCAGATACGCGCCGACGTTCTGGATCACCACGTACGGCGTATTGCGCCAGCTCCCGACGGTGATGTCGCCATAGGGCAAGGCAAAGCCTTCGCTGGCGGTGGCGTAGGCACTGCGCACGACCTCCACACTGGTGCGAGTGGCATGGCCAAGGCCCGAGGTATCAAAAGCTTTCGCACGTTCGAGATCCTGCCGCACGATGTCGGCAATCTTCTTCTGGCCGTCGGCCGATCGATCGGCGAGCTGCGAACGAAGGGCTGCCCGCGCGCCGGTATCGATGCCGAGCGTGGTCGCGCCTTCCGGATTGAATCGCAGGTAGTTCTCGCCGATCTGATCCAGCAGCGCGAGCGCATCGGCGTCAGGATTCTTCGCGATCGGGGCCGACGCCGGTTGGGCGTTGCAGCCGTGCAGCAGCGGCAGCGCCGCAGTCGTGGCGATGGCCGCCAGGGCTTCACGCCGGTTCATCAAGGACCGCATCGTCATTGGCTGATTCTAACGTCGGAACGTCCAGGCCAGGATGCGGCTTTTCTTCTGGCCGTGCGCGATCTCCAGCGGTTGGACGTCAACGGCGCTCACTGCGTCCAGTTCATGAAAGAGACGGGGCAGGTGGTCGCTCTTCGAGACGAGGGTCGTGAACCATCGGCACAACTGGGGTCGGCCGGCACTCTCAGTAATCATGCGGCCGACAAATCCCAGTTCGCCGCCCTCACACCAGAGCTCACCCGCCTGGCCGCCGAAGTTCAACACCGCTTTCGCCTTCTTCGTCCCAAGGTTACGCTGCTTCCGGCGGCTTCCCTCGGCGGCCGCCTCGGCCGATTCATGAAACGGCGGATTGCACATCGACAGGTCAAACGCCTCGCCCGGTTTGGTCACGCCGGCGAAGCTCGACAAAGGCGATTCCTGCAGCCGGCAGTCGATCAACCCGGCCACCGGCGGATTGGCCGCCACCAGCTCCTGCGCCCACTTCAGTGCGACTGGATCGACCTCGGTGCCGACGAAGTACCAACCGTATTCGCGCGCGCCGATCAGCGGATAGATGCAGTTGGCACCCATGCCGACGTCCAGGACGGCCACGGGCGTGCGCCGCGGTGTTGACGCGGAGCCGACCCCGAGCAGGTCCGCGAGGTAATGCAGATATTCGCTGCGGCCGGGGATCGGCGGGCACAGGTAGCCGGCCGGCAGGTCCCACTCAAGGTCGTAGGCGTCCTTGAGCAGTGCCTGATTCAGCGCCTTCACGGCCTCTGGGTTCGCGTAGTCAATGGACGCGTCGCCATGGGCGTTCGGCAGAACGAACGGCTCCAGCCGCGGGCTCGCCGCGATCAGCCGGGCGAAGTTGTAGCCGGCCCGAAACCGGTTCCGCTCGTGTAGCTGCTCCTTGGCTGACGGCCTGATCACTTCGCTATCATCTTAGTGTGACCCTGCTGGTTCCAGCGGCGCGAGCCAACGGCCATGACCGCGAGGGTTTGCGCACGCGGCTGTCCGAGCTCGACACGGCCTACTCCCAACAGAGCCTTGCCGCATCGCGGGCGCAGGCCGACCTGGCCGCGTTCAAGGCCCGGTATCGTCACGAGGTCGGGCAACTCCACGAAGAGCTCGATCGAGGGGACCGATGCCGAGGCCACGTCGGGAAGGCGGGTCTGACGACCCGCCTCTACGGTCAACTTGTCTGTCGGTCCGCCTGAAGGCGGACACCATATTGCGCTAGTGCCTGAAGTGCCGACGGCCGGTGAACACCATTGCGAGGCCGTGCTCGTCAGCAGCCGCGATCACTTCCGCGTCCTTCACCGATCCGCCCGGCTGCACGACCGCCGTCGCACCAGCGGCGGCCACGGCATCAAGACCATCGCGGAACGGGAAGAACGCATCCGACGCGGCGACCGATCCCTTGAGAATCGCCGTCACGTCCGCCGACTTCCATCCCGCCGCTTTCATGGTCGCCACCTTGACGGCGTCGACGCGGCTCATCTGGCCGGCGCCGATGGCCAACGTGCGGAACGCGTCGGTGAAGATCACGGTGTTCGACTTGACGTGCGCCATCACCCGCCAGGCAAATCGCAGCGCTTGCCATTCTTCAGCCGTGGGCTGGCGTCTGGTCACCACCTTGAGGCCGTCGGCCGGCCACGGCGTGTGCGCTTCGACGACTTGATCTCGCTGCTGAACCAGCAAGGCGCCGAGGATCGAGCGGTACTCGTTGCCGCCGAGTGCTCCGAAGTCGGCCTCCAGCACGCGCAGGTTCGCCTTTTTCGCGAGGATCGGTCTCGCCGCTTCATCAACCGACGGCGCCACCACGGCTTCAATGAACGTCGAGACAATGGCCGTGGCGGTGTCGACATCGATGGCGCGGTTGAGACCGATGATGCCGCCGAAGGCCGCCAGCGCATCGGCTTCGCGCGCGCGAACGTAGGCTTCGGCCATGGTCGCGCCGGTCGCGACACCACACGGATTGGTGTGCTTGATCACGGCGGCGGCCGGCTCGCTGAACTCGAGCACGATACGGGCGGCGGCGTCGAGGTCGAGCAGGTTGGTGAACGAGAGTTCCTTACCCTGCAGAATCGCCGGCGCGCCGAGACCTGATGGCGGATCGATCGCGTACCACGCCGCAGGCTGGTGCGGGTTCTCGCCGTAGCGAAGGTCGCGCAGCTTGTGCGCGTGGACCGCGAGTTCGTCTGGGGCGAAGGGGTCAACAGGGCCTGGGGGCCTGGGGGCTTGGGGTCTTGAAAATGCCTCCCCATCAACCACCACCTCGTCGAGGGTGCCGGCGATGGCGGTGTCGTAGCTGCCCGTGTGCGCGAAGGCGCGGCGGGCGAGGTCGAAGCGGAACTCCAGCGACGGGCCACCGGAACGATCAAGCTCCGCGATCACCTCGTCGTAGTCCTTCGGCGAGACGACGATCAGGACATCGCGGAAATTCTTCGCGGCGGCCCGCACCAGGCTGGGGCCACCGATGTCGATCTGCTCGATCAGGTCATCGAAGTGAATGCCTGGCTTGGCCGCCGTCTCGACAAACGGATAGAGATTGACGACGACGAGGTCCACCATGCCGATGCCGTGTTCGGCGGCAAGCGCCAAGTCTTCGGGATGATGCCGGCGGGCGAGAATGCCGCCGTGAATCTTCGGGTGCAGCGTCTTGACGCGCCCGTCCATCATCTCGGGAAAGCCGGTGACGTCGCTGACGTTCACCACCGGCAGACCGGCCTCGGCCAGGGCTTTGGCGGTACCGCCCGTGGACACCAGCTCGAAGCCTCTCGCGGCCAGCGCCTGGCCAAACGGCACCAGGCCCTTCTTGTCAGAAACACTCAAAATCGCACGGCGCATGAACAGAAGCCCTCTCGAAAACGAAGAAACACCGAAAACTCGTCAATCGTTGGCCCGTATTGCCAATTGACACCAAATGTAACGGACCGGTATCATCCACACAGTCCATTTGCGCGGACCTGAAGGCCGCAAGCTGCGG
>CAMBHC010000227.1 GCA_945866285.1 Candidatus Sulfopaludibacter sp. SbA3
GGCGAAGTCCTGCGTCGGCCGTCCGGCGCCCGCGGGTGTGCCCGGCGCGTAACTCTTGGCCGCCTTCGTCAGGTCGATCTCCTTGCGACGCGTGGCGGCATATTCCTTCGACAGCCGCGTCTTCAGGATGTCCTTGGACATGGCATCGCGATCAGCCAGGTAGGCGCCGCGGTCGGCAAACGCGATGCGCTTGGCCTCGGTGACGACGTGCAGGTAACCGGCCGAGTTGTGACCCATGGCCTTGATGTCGAAGCCTTCCATGATGTTCAGCATCTCGAGCGCGACGAAGCCCTGCGTGCTGGGGGGCATCTCCATCAGGTCGTAGCCGCGGTAGTTGGTGCCGATCGGCTCGACCCAATCCGCCTTGTGATCGGCGAAGTCCTTCATGTCGAGCAGGCCGTTGCGGGTCTTCATGTCAGCGACGATGGCGCGGGCGATGGCGCCTTTATAGAACGCGTCGCGGCCTTCCTTGGCGATCAGCTCGAGGCTGCGCGCGAGCCGCGGGTTCGCGAAAATGTCGCCCTGCTGCATCGGCGTGCCAGTGGGCAGGAAGGTGGCCGCCGTTGCCGGATCACGAGCGAGCAGCGTCTCGTTGGCTTTCCATTCGTTGGCCATCAACTCGGCGACGGGGAAGCCGTCGCGCGCGTGCGTGATGGCCGGGCCGAGTGCCTTGGCGATGGAGATGGTGCCGAACCGGGTTAGCAGTTGATGCCAACCCTCAACAACGCCGGGAACGTCCACGGTCAGCGGACCGTTGCCTGGCATCTCCTGCAATCCGCGCGTGGCGAACTCTTCGGGCGTCGCGGTGTAGGCCGATCGGCCGGTCGAGTCGAGGCCGTAGATCTTCCTGGTCTTCGCGTCGTAGACGATGGCCAGCAGGTCGCCGCCAATGCCGTTCATGCTGGGCTCGACGACGGCGAGCACCGCGGCGGCGGTGACGGCCGCGTCGATCGCATTGCCGCCGTCCTGCAGCACCTTGAGGCCGGCGGCCGAGGCCAGCGACTGGCTGGTCGCGATCATGCCGTGGCGTCCGACGGCAGGCGACCGGGTGCCGCGGAGGTTGCCGGACGGACGATCGCCGGGCTGGGTCTGTTGGGCAGACGAGGTAGTCATGATCAGGAAGGCTCCGGTTAGTGCGAAGAGAAGATTTCGCATGCCCGCATCCTATACTTAATGAATGGCTATCCGCGACCGCGTCGCTCGCCTGCTGGGAGAAATGCCGCGAGAGGCGCAATTTCCTTCGCAAGGCGCGACGTTGTTCGTGGACCTCGAACTTCGCGAGTTGCACACGGCCTTCACGCCGTTGGCCGTGACCCGGACCGTGCTTGGCGGCCGCGGCGCCAACATGTATTACCTGCACCGGCTGCTGGACGAGTCGCTGACGCCGCTTGATCCGCAAATCCCACTCATTTTCGGATCGGGACTGCTGACGGGCCTGGTGCCCAGCGCCGCGCGTGGCAACTGCACGTCGTGGTCGCCGGAATCCGGCGTGTTGCTCGACTCCAACGCCGGCGACTACTTCCCCTCCTTCCTCCGCATGAACGGCTTCGACCACCTCGTCCTCTACGGGCAGGCGGCGGCGTGGACCATGCTGATGATTCGCGAGGGCGTGGTGACGTTCGAGGACGGCACGCCGTACGCCGGCATGGACAATATCGACATGCGCGACGCGGTGGCGCGTGATGTTGGGGGCAAGTGGGCGCGCAACATGGCGATGGTCAATGTCACCCGCGCCGGCGAGAACCTGGTGCTGACCAGCGGCATCATGGCCGGCCCCAAGGCGATCTACGCACGCGGCGGCCCCGGCGCCAAGATGGGCGCGCTGCGGTTGAAGGGCATTGTCACGGTGGCGCCGACGAAGGAGTTTGCGACCGCGCAGCCGTACAAACCCTACAACCGGACCATCGCGCAGAAGCTGCTTGCGACGTCGGTGGTGAAGAACGCGCTGTCGAAGACCGGCACGCCGTTTCTTTACAAGCCCAGCCGCCTGTTGGGCGCGATGGGGACCAAGAACAACCAGGAGACGACCTGGACTGACGGCCTCGACTCGGAACATTTCGACGCGTTTCGCCCAGGCATGGAGGGTTGCTTCCGCTGCCCGGTGAACTGCCGGCCGCTGAACGACCTGCACAGTGAAGCGCCCGACAAGTACGACAAGGGCGACGGTCCTGAGTACGTGACGCTCGGCAAGTTCGGCCCCAACCTGGGCATCGACAGCGTCGCGTCGGTGATTCGCCTCAACAACATCTGCAACGACCTGGGTCTCGATACGGCATCGACCGGCTCGGCCCTCGCATGGGCGTTCGAGCTGTTCCAGCGCGGCATCATCACGACCGCGCACACCGGCGGCATCACGCTGACGTGGGGTGACGCGCGGACGATCGAGCACTTGCTGTTCCTGATGGCGGCGCGCGAAGGGTTTGGCGATGCGCTCGCCGACAGCACGCGCGCGGTGGAGAAGGGGCATTACCCGGCGGCGGCCCTCAATTACCGCATTGCGGTGAAGGGCCTCGGCCAGAGCGATCCGCACGATGCCCGCATCCTGAAGGCGTTTGCGCTGGGCCTGGCGGTGGCGACGCGCGGCATGGATCACCTGCGCAATCGCGCCACGCTCGAGATCAACGCCCGCATCAACGACAACCCGGTGTTCAAGGCCGAGTTGTATGGCGGGCCGGTCAGCGCCGAGCCCAACAGCTATGTGGATAAGGAGCGCGCGGTGCGCGCTTGCGAGGACATGTATGCCGTCGGCGACTCCGTCGGCATGTGCCGGTTCACCACCAAGCTGTTCAACAGCCCGTCGCTGCCGGGTATCCCCGAGTTCCGCGAACAGCTCGCCAACGTCACTGGGCTGGCGTTTACAGACGAGGCGCTCCAGCAGTGCGGCCACAACGTGATGGGCGTGGAGCGGTTAATCAATCACCGGCTGGGCATGCGCCGCAAGGACGATACGCTGCCAGACCGCTGGTTCGACGAGCCGAATCCCGGCGGCCCCTACAAGGGCGAGAAGATCGATCGTCAGGAGTTCGACGCGATGCTGTCGCGCTTCTATGCCATCTCCCGGTTGACCAGTGAGGGCGCGCCGGAAGACGCATGGCGCAAGGAATTGGTGGGCGCCCTTGGTGGTGACCGTTAACTTTCCGGCAGCGCTGCAACCCATCGCCGGCGGCCAGTCGCTGATCGTCCGCGAAGACGTCGCGACCGTCGGGCAATTGCTGGCCGCGCTCGAGCGGCTGGCGCCAGGTCTGGGCGAGCAGTTAGACGACCCGCTCTACAACTTCGCCGTGAACGATGAGTTGCTGCTGCACGCCGTTGACCAGCGGCCCATCGCCGATAGGGATGTCGTTGAAGTCATCCCCACCATGGCCGGCGGATAGGCCGCAGACTATTCACAGCCGCAGATTATGGCGCTCATCCACAGCCGCAGATTACGCCGCTCATCCACAGCCGCAGATTATGCCGCTCATTCGCAGCCGCAGATTACGCCGCTCATCCCCAGCCGCAGATTACGCCGCTCATTCACAGCCGCAGATTATGCTGCCCATTCGCAGCCGAAGATTATGGCGTTCATTCACAGTCAAAGATTGCCCGGCCTGAGGTCGACCTCAATGTTTCATTCAATCGGCGTCTAATCTGCGGCTGTCTTGATACAGTTCGGCTATGGGTCGAGCGGTTGGGGCCAATGTTCGCCGCAAAGATGGTGACGCCAAGGTCACCGGCGCGGCGAAATACATCGACGACCTGAGCTTCCCCGGCATGCTGTTCGGGGCGACCGTTCGCTCAACCATCCCCCGCGGCGAGATCGTCAACACTCACCTCGACCTCCCGCCAGGCTTCATCGTCGCGGACTACCGCGACATCCCCGGCCAGAACTACGTCGCGCTGCTCGATCCCGACCAGCTGTGCTTGTCAGAGGGCGACATTCGTCATGTGGCGGAGCCGGTCCTGCTGGTTGCGCATGCTGATCGCCGCGCGCTGTTCGGCGTTGAGCATCGGGTGCGATTCGACTATCGCGAGCGCCAGCCGAACTACGACCCGGAGGCGTCAGGCACCTGCTTCAAGCAGATCGGCATCGACAAGGGTGATGTCGAGCGCGGGCTGCGCGAGGCCGAGGTCGTGGTCGAAGGCGAGTACCGCACCGGCCACCAGGAACAGCTCTACATCGAGACCAACGGCGTGATTGCCGTGCCCGGCGACGGGCACATCACGGTCTACGGGTCGTTGCAGTGTCCCTACTACGTCCACCAGGCGCTATGCGTGGTCACGGGTTTGCCGCATCACCGCGTGCGCGTGGTGCAGGCCGAAACCGGCGGTGGGTTTGGCGGTAAGGAAGAGTATCCGTCAGTGCTCGCCTGTCACGCGGCTGTGCTCGCGATGAAGACCGGACGGCCGGTGAAGATGATCTACGACCGGGTCGAAGACCTGCTGGCGACGACCAAGCGGCACCCGTCGATCATCCGGCACCGCACCGGCCTCACCCGCGACGGAAGACTCGTCGCGATGGACATCGACGTGGTGATGGATGGCGGTGCCTACGCGACGCTCAGTGCCGTGGTGCTGTCACGGGGCGTGATCCATGCGGCGGGTCCATATCGCTGCGACCACATTCGCATTCGCGGCAAGGCGATGATGACGCACACGCCCCCGAACGGCGCATTCCGTGGCTTCGGCGCGCCGCAGACGCAGTTCGGCGTCGAGGCGCACATGGATCGCGTGGCTGAGGCGCTGGGAATCGACCCTGTGAAACTGCGCGAGATCAATGCGCTGCGGCCGGGTGACACCACCGCTACCGGGCAGAAGCTGGGGAAGGACGCGAGCGCGCTGGCGGTGCTGCGCGAGGTCGTGAAGCGATCCGGCTTCAAGAAGAAACGCCGGGAGTGGAAAGGCACCAACCGCGGTATCGGGCTCTCGCTGTTCTTCCACGGCTCGGGTTTCACCGGCGCCGGAGAAGTGAAACTGGCATCGAAGGCGTCACTCGAGCTGACACCGAACGGTGCCCGCATCCTGGTGGCGAGCACCGAGATCGGGCAGGGTACGCGGACCATGCTGGCGCAGATCGTGGCCGACGCCATCGGGTTGCCGTACTCGGCCATCGCCGTGCACATACCCGAC
>CAMBHC010000228.1 GCA_945866285.1 Candidatus Sulfopaludibacter sp. SbA3
CTGGGCGTCGCTGGTTCGCCCGGCCCGCTGCAGGCCGGCGCGCACGGTGTCGCGCGCGACGAGGTTGGACGCCAGCATGGCCAGGACGTAGATGGCGGCCACGGCCACGCCCACGCGCGCGGGCCGGCTCGCGTCAGCGTCACCGCGGGCCTCGCGCCGACGCGCCCCCCACCAGCCCAGGCCCAGGGCGAGATACAGCCACGGGTCGACAATGAACAGCGCGTCGCCGTAAAACCACTGCCCGCTGAACGGCATCAGCAGGCGGACGCCGTAGCTGTTCATCAGGTCCATGACGACGTGGAGCAGCACGCCGAGAAACGAGAGCAGCAGCAGTTCCCGCGCAACGGCAGGCGGCGGGGCGTTCAGCCGCTTCTGCACGACCACGCGGTCATAGATCAGCATCGCACCGGTCAAGCCGATCGGCAGAAGGACCTGCGCAGGCACGCCGTGCGTCCACCCGCGGCGAAATGACATGGCCAGGGTGTTGGTCGCAAACACGGCCACGTCGATGTCAGGCAGGTTGTTGGCGATCACCAGCGTGCTCATGCCGAGCGTGGTGCGGCGGGCGAGGCCGGCCTTGCCCAGGGCGGCCCCCACCAGCGCGTGACAGAGATTATCCACGCCGCTCCAGAAACACTCTCATCGCTTCGTCCCGCAGATCCTTGCGCAGCACCTTGCCGACGTTAGTCTTGGGCAGCTCGTCGCGGAACTCGACGATGCGCGGCACCTTGTACGCCGTCAGCGTCTTCCGGCAATGTTGACGAACCGCGTCCTCGGTGAGCGCCGGATCCTTCTTGGTCACAAATGCCACGACGACTTCACCGGTCTCATCGTCGGGGACACCGACGACTGCGGTATCGATCACCCCGGGATGTTCGGCAATGGTGGCTTCGACTTCGTTCGGATACACGTTGAAGCCGCTGACGAGAATCATGTCCTTCTTGCGATCGACGATCTCGATGTAGCCCTCGGCGTCCATCTGGGCAATGTCGCCGGTCGCGAGCCAGCCGTCCGAGATCGCCTTGGCGGTTTCATCCGGCCGCTGCCAGTAGCCCTGCATGACCTGCGGCCCCTTGATCCACAGTTCGCCGACTTCGCCGAACGGCACCGTCTGGCCTTCGGCATTCACGAACTTCACGTCGGTGCCGGGAACCGGCACGCCGATCGCGGCGCGCTTCGGCCGCTGAAACGGATTGAGGGTCGCCACCGGCGAGGTTTCAGTGAGGCCGTAGCCTTGGTAGATCGGCGTCTTGGTCATGGCCTCCCACCGCTCGCCAATCACCGGCACCAGCGCCATGCCGCCCGCCACCGACCCGCGCAACTGCCAGTTGGTGTGCGCCTGGAACCACCCTTCGTGCATCAGCCCGGCGAACAAGGTGTTGACGCCCGTGAACCACGTGATCGGTTCGGTCTCCATCACCGCCTTGAGATTCGACAACGGCCGCGGGCTCGGCGCGAGAATGTTGCGGCCACCGGCGACGAAGAAGACCATCAGGTTCGCGGTGAACGCGAAGATGTGGTACAGCGGCAGCGCGGTCAGCATCACCTCTTCGCCAAGACGCAGAAAGGGCTTCCACATCTCGAGGCTCTGCCTCGTGTTGGCGACGAGATTGCCATGCGTGAGCACGGCACCCTTGGCGACGCCGGTGGTCCCCCCGGTGTACTGCAAGGCCGCAATGCTGTCGTGGGTCAGGGCTTGCGCATAAAGCCGGGGGTCGGCGCCCGACGCGATCCGGCCGGCTCCGGCGGCGAGCGCCTGCGGCAATGAGATGTGCGCGAAGGTGATCGGCGGCACCATCTTCTTGACGTATTTCTGGACCGTCCGGATCAGCAGGCGCCGCAACGGGGCGAGCAGGTCGGCAATCGATACGACGATCACCGTCTTGATGGCCGTCTTCGGCAACACCTCGGCGACCTTGCTGGCAAACAGATCAATCGCCACGAGGCCAACGGCGCCGCTATCCGAAAACTGGTGCACCATTTCCGCCGGGGTGTACAGCGGATTGGTGTTCACCATGATCAAGCCGGCCTTGAGGATCCCAAACACCGCGATGGGATACGCCAGGCAGTTGGGCATCTGGATGGCGACGCGATCGCCCGGCTTGAAGCCGGCCACTTCGCGCAGGTACACCGCGAACTCGTCCGACCGCCGATCGACCTCGGCGTAGGTGAGGCCGCCCTGGGAGCCATTAGGCAGGCCGAGCGTGAAGGCCATCTTGGGCCCATAGGTCGCGGCGGCATCGCGGATGGCCGCAGGCATGTGCGGCCACTTCAGCGGCCCGAGGTCCTGGGCGGTTGAAGGATGATAGAAGCGGGTCCACGGACGAGCAGGGTTCGTCATCGGGTCAAGGGCGCAATTCTTGCACAGGGACAGGGCGGATATGACACGAAACCTCACCACGGCCACGCTATTTGGCCTGGTCGCCCTGGGCGCCGCTTGCGGTAAGACGGAGACGCCGACCTCTCCGTCCCCGACTGCCCCCAACACGAACATTTATTACACCGCGATCGGCGCCAGTGACGGGATTGGATTTGGCGGGTCGTCCCCGTGTCTGCCCTTCTCAGACTGCCCCACCGGCACGGGCTACGTGCAGACGCTGCGGAGGCGGCTGGCGGAAGGCGGGCGAACCGTCGACCACCTGAACCTCAGCATTCCAGGATCGGTCCTGAGCAAGGCGGTGTTCGACCTGGCCGCGTCCGTGGGCCGGCCGATCGACTCGCTGGCCGGTAACTTCATCGACCGCGAAGCGCCGTTTGTGTCGACCGCGACCACCCACCTGACGATCTTTGCAGGTGGCAACGACGCCAACACCATTGCATTTGCGGCCCGGTCACGCGGCGGTGACGTCAATGCGTTTGTCGACGCACAGGTTCGTCAGTGGGGGATCGACCTCGAAGACCTGGTCGCGCGCATTCGCACCCGCGCGCCAAACGCCCGCATCGTCGCCCTCAACCTCCCCAACCTCGCCGCGTCACCCTACCTGGCGGGGAATCCCACGGCGGAGAAGAGCCTGATGCAGCGCGTCGCGGTCGGCTTGTCGGACCGCGTGAACGCCCTCACCGCTCGCAACGTGCTCATCGTCGACCTGATGTGCGAGCCCCGAATCTACCTGCCGTCCAACTACGCCTCGGACGGCTTCCACCCCAGTGACGGCGGTTACGCGGTGTTCACGGAGCTAACCCTGCCCGCACTCCGTGACGGCACGAATCGCGTCCCGTCAACGTCCTGCGCCCAGCGGGCAGTCTTCCCCTGACAAGCTTTTAGGCTTCACTTTGCAATTTATCGTCACTATCTGCCGACAAGATGGGTGAAATATTGCAAAGTGACACCAGAAACGTGCATAATTTGTCATCTTGACCGCTCGTCGAGCGGTCTGTCATACCAAAAGGGGCGAAAACGCATGGGTTCCGCAGCATTAGGCGAGGCAATCAAGGGCATCCGCAGTTGGGCCATGACCGAAGGGCGCGTCACGAACACGCCTGCCAACGTGAAAGACACGTTCGGCGCGCTGGTGTTCAGCGACAAGGTCCAGCAGGCCAGGTTGCCGAGGCCCGCGTACAAGGCGCTGCGCGACACGATCATGCGCGGCGAGGCCCTGGACACCTCCACCGCCGATGCCGTCGCCTCAGCCCTCAAGGACTGGGCGGTCGAACACGGCGCTTCGCACTTCACGCATTGGTTCCAGCCGCTGACCGGCATCACCGCCGAGAAGCACGACTCGTTCTATGGCCCGACGGCTGATGGCCGCGCGCTGGCCGAGTTCAGCGGCAAGGAATTGGTTCGCGGCGAACCCGATGCGTCGAGCTTCCCCTCGGGCGGCATCCGCAGCACCTTCGAGGCTCGCGGCTACACGGCCTGGGACCCGACCAGCCCGCCCTGGCTGCTCGTCCACAACAACAGCGCCACGCTGGTGATCCCGACCGCGTTCGTCAGCTGGACCGGCGCCGCGCTCGACAAGAAGACGCCGCTGCTCCGCTCGATGGAGGCCCTCTCGACGCAGGCCGTGCGTGTGCTCAAGCTGTTCGGTTCGACCGCGACGCGGGCGACCGCGACGTTCGGTCCTGAGCAGGAGTATTTCCTGATCGACAGCAACTTCTACTTCGCCCGCCCCGACCTGTTGAACGCCGGCCGGACCCTGTTTGGCGCACGCCCGCCCAAGGGCCAGGAGCTCGAGGATCAGTACTTCGGCTCAATCCCCGAACGCGTGCTCGCCTGCATGGCCGAAACCGAGGCCGAACTCTACAAGGTGGGTGTGCCGATCAGGACCCGTCACAACGAAGTGGCGCCGTCGCAGTATGAAGTCGCGCCGATTTTCGAGAGCGCAAACGTCGCCACCGATCACCAGATGATGACCATGGAGACGCTGAAGCGCGTGGCGCCGAAGTACGGCCTGGCGTGCCTGCTGCACGAGAAGCCGTTCGCCGGTGTCAACGGTTCAGGCAAGCACCTGAACTGGTCGATCGGCGACGACCTCGGCAACAACCTGCTGAACCCCGGCGACACGCCGCACCTGAACATGCAGTTCCTGTTCTTCTGCACGGCGGTGATTCGCGCCGTCGACGTCTGGCAGGGCCTGCTGCGCATGAGCATCGCGCATGCCGGCAACGACCATCGCCTGGGCGCCAACGAAGCGCCCCCGGCCATCCTGTCGGTGTTTCTCGGCGACATGCTCACCGAGATCTTCGAGCAGGTTGAAGGCACCGGCGCCAAGAGCACGAAGGCCGGCGGCTTCCTCGACATCGGCGTCGCCGCGCTGCCCAAGCTGCCGCGCGACGCCGGCGATCGCAACCGCACCTCGCCGTTCGCGTTCACCGGCAACAAGTTCGAGTTCCGCGCCGTCGGCTCGACCCAGAACGTGGCGCTGCCGGGCACCTGCCTGAACGTCGCGGTAGCCGAGTCCCTCGATGCGCTGGCCACGGAGCTCGAAGCCAGGCTCGCCAAGGGCGAGACCCTTGAAGCGGCCGTCGCCTCGCTGCTGCGCAAGACCATCAAGGCGCACAAGCGCATCATCTTCAACGGCAACGGCTACTCCAACGACTGGCAGAAAGAAGCTGCCAAGCGTGGCCTGTTGAACCTGAAGAACACC
>CAMBHC010000229.1 GCA_945866285.1 Candidatus Sulfopaludibacter sp. SbA3
CGCTGAACGTGACGGCGACAATCTGGCCGATGGTGGCTCGCTGGTTTTCGATCAGCGCGACGATGCGGCCGACCAGCTCGGTGGTCTTGCCGGTGCCGGCCGCAGCCTCGACGATCAGTGTTTGATCGAGCTCGCTGGCGATCGCCTGGCGGTTCTCGCTGACCGCGCGCCGGCCCTTGGCAGAGTGTTCGCGCGTCATGGCAATTTCCTGAGCGCATCAAGATCGCTGAACAGCCCGGCGTCCTTGCGACGCGTCCGCTGCACTTCGCCGCGACCGCACACCACCTTGAAGTCGCACCACTTGCAGGCCTCGTGCGCGGGAGGCGCGGCCAGCGTGCCATTCTCGACCGCGCGGTCGATGATCTCGAGCACCTCGAGACCCTTCTTCGGGGCATCACCCAGCAACGGGATTTCATACGACTGGAAGCCGCCGGCGGTGGTGCAGTAGGACAACCGGCCCGAATAGACGGTGTCGTTGGGGAAAATCGCCTTCAACGCGAGCCCGTAAATCACGGGCTGCAGCACGCGGCCGCCATCGACGACGGTCTGGCCGCTCTTGGTGCGGTTCTTGCCGGTCCTGTGGTCGGTCACGCGCAGGAAGCCGGTCTGGCGATGCCGCTCGATCATGTCCATGGAGCCGCGTAACTGGAACCGTCCATCAATCGTGGCCGGGGTGGCCACACTGTGGTCGTCGCGGCCGGCCCTGTCGGGCAGGCCGAAGCTGAACTCGAACCGCTCCGGCGTCCAGTCGGCGCCTTCCTCAGCCAGCTTCTCGAGCCAGGTCTGCAGGTCCTGGGTCATCAAGCCGATCTCGTCGCGCCACACACGGTCGATCGCAGGATTCAGGCGGTCGTACTCGCGATCGTGCACGTCACGGATGGCCGTCGTCAGACGCTGTTGCGCGGCCGGCAGGTTGTCGGCTGAGAGCGGCAGCAAGCCGTCCGCTTGCAGCCGCCGGAGCGCGGCCGCTTGCATCTGGTGGAACAGGTCGCCACGCGTCAGCGGGTCCATTTTCTGCAGCGGCGCCGGCGCATCGTGCGGGGCCAGGCGATAGACCGCGGCCATCAGGAACTGGTACGGGCACGCGGAGTACCGCTGCAACGCGGTCAGTGAGTAGGGCCGCGCTCCCAATCGTTGCGACGCGAGGGCATCTCGCGTGTGTTCGGCCGATCGGACAATGCCGTCCGCGGGCTCCCATTGCTTGCGGTGGTGCCGCAGCCATCGCGAGGTGAGCGAACGCTGCAGCTCCGGGCTGAGCTCGTAGAGATAGCGCGCCCGGCCTTTCGCGCTGTCCGACCGGTTCGCCAGCAACGCCGCCAGTGTCGACAGGTCGTGCTCGAAATCGTCGATGGCGGTGGCCGGATCCAGGGGGGCGGGGCGCGCGAGCGCCGACCCGCCGGCCAGCAACGCCCGCTCGGCGATGGTTTGCGCCGGGGGAATGTGACCCTCGATGGCCCGCGCAATGTCGAGCACATAGAACGACGGCACGCGGGGCCGGGACTCGTTCAACTCGATTCGCGGGAACGACACGTACAGTCGTTCCGACGCAGCACCCACCGCAAGGGTCAACTGCAAGCGCTCGTCGGCGGCGCGGCGCGACTGCGTGGCGAGAGCGGGGTCCGTGGCCTCGCGCCGGCGATCGGGCAGCAGCGAGTCTTCGCGGATGCGCTGTGGGAACATCCTCTCAGCCAGGCCTGGCACGAACACGACCTTGAACGAACGGCCGCGGGCCGCGCTCGGCGTACCGACGAAGACGCGGCCATGGCGGCGACGGGGCGGCTCGTGCGTCAGCGTGGACAGCCGGGGCGTCAGCACGTCGCGAACCTCGCGCAGGCTGACCGGGCCGATCGCCGAGAGCGGCGCAAGCTCGCGCAGCATGCGGACGACGCGTTCGGGTTTGGCGATCACCCGCGGCGCCAGGCGCTCGAGGGCGACGAGCCATTCACCCCACGACTGCGACGAGGGCCAGTCGGCCATCTCGGCCAGGATGGGTTCCGCAAACGATCGGAGGGACCGCAATTGCTCGCGGTCGCGGATCAGGCCGCGGACCCGCGAGGCGTCGGGGTCTTCAGAAGTCGCTTCGCGGACCCGACGATCGTACTCATGCTGTAGACCCGCCAGCCGGCGCTGCCAGCGCTCGAACTTGCCGATCACGGCCGCTTCGACGATCAGGTCTTCCCACCGCCAGGGCGCACGGAGGGTGCCGGCCAGGTCGTTGGCCGATTCACCGCGCAGGATTTGCGCCTGCGCTTCTTCTTCGGGCTGGGTGTCCTCGGCGCGATCCGCCTGCGGCAGCAAGGCCTCGACCACTTCATCTGCGGGCGGCGACCACTGGTCGGCGTTGCCGGTCTCGGTGAGCGGCACCTGCCCCAGCGAGACGTATTCAGCGAAGCGTCGAGCCGATAGTCCCTCGTCCGCGCACGCCAGCAGCGCCAGCATGGCGCGGCCCGCCGGATCCGGGCGCCTGGTGCCGCGGTGAAACCAGGCCGGAATGCCGGCGCGATCGAGCGCATGTTCGAGCACGCTCAGGTAGGTTTGCGGCGCGCGCAGAAGCACCGCCATCTCGTCGAATGGCGTGCCCTGGGCCGCTTCCGTCAACAGGCGACGGGCAATTTCGATCGCTTCTCGACCCTCGCCGGGCGCAGAGAACAGAACGACCGACTCGTCGGCCGTGCCGGCGGTGGGCGGTTCGTCAGTGAACAAGTGCCGCTGCAGTCGGTGCAGAGCGTCATCGCCAATCAACGCGGGGCCAGCTGCGTCGAAGCCGAGTTCCTCCTGCGTCCGCCGGTCGCCGGTCGGCAGCGTCACGATGACCGTCATCGCTGCGGCGATCGCCGCACGAACGAACACCGCTTCGGCTTTCGAGTTGATCGCGACGTCCAGCAACACGACGGTGGTCGTGGCGAGAAACTCCGGGTGCGCGGTCAGCTCAGCGGCGGCCGTCTCGAGCATCGTGGCGTAATCTACCGCGCCGGCCTTCTCGCGCTCGGCGATCGCACTCTCCAGCAACTCGGACAGGTCGTCGTTGCCTGGGTGGCCGGTGAGCCGGTCCGGCTCGACTCCGGCCATTCGCAATTCGCTGAGCGTGCGGCTGAGCGCGCGCGGAAAGCCGGGCATCATCCCGACCGGGGTGAAGTATTCCAGTTGATCGCGGGCCAACAGGTCGTCGGCTACGCGCGCGGCGACGGCCTCGTCGCTGAGCGGTGCGCTCGGCGTCAGGCCCCGCTTCGCCAGGGCAGGGACGGCCAGCTTCGCCACCAGTTCGGTCAGGCCCATTCGCGTCACGCCAAACGTGGCGCCGCGGTCAGCCGCGAGTGCAAGCGCGAACTCGTCGGCCGCGCCGCGGCTGGCGGCCACGATTAGGAGCGGCGGCTCGACGCCGACCAGGCGTGCCTTCGCCGCGGCCTGCCGGACCGTGCTCGATGGCGAAACGATGGGGATGACGGGCTTGGGCACGAGCGTCCGAACGCAAGGTCGAGGATACTACGCACAGGTACCCGTGTTGAGCGCGACGGCGTGAGCTACGAACTGGTCGGCGATCGCATGCCGCCCTGATCTGGTCGATCACCGCGTAACGTTGCAACTTCCCAAGGGGACACCTTCCCCGGATGAGGACACTCCTGCCGATGGGATCCATCGAAAACAGGCGTAGAATGCGTTTTTTCACCTGATTTCACACGGCACGACCCTTGCTGATTCGACGTCAGGGAGTTATGGCAATGGAGTTCAACAAGCTGGTCTTTGCGGGATTGTCGATTGGGTGCCTGGCGGCGGCCGCCGGCGGGTCGTACCTCGCGGTCCGGCAAAATCAAACTTCAGGTGCCCTCAGTACCACGGGCGCCACGGGTGCGGTGGCTGAACCCGCTGCCGCGACCAAGCCCGATGCTCCGGTGACCGAATCGGAAGGGGTCATTGCGCCGGAAGGCGTTCGACCAGCCGATCCGGTCCGCCAAGCTCCGGCAGTCTCAAGCAAGCCGGCCAACTCGCGCCTCGCCGGCGCACCCACTCGACGCCCTTCGACGCCCTTCGACGCCCGCGATGCGGGCCTCGTCTCTCGCTCAGGACAGACGCCTGAGTCGCCGGCACCTCCCGCAGCGCCCACTGCGTCCGGCGGGACGATGTGGGAGTCGCGACCGTCGGTGCAGCCGTCGGTGCCGGAGTTGGTCGAACCCGAGGCGACGCCGCCACCGCCGGTGCTCGAGTTCGTCGACGTGACCGTCCCCTCGGACGCGGTGCTCGGCCTGCAGATCGAGCGCACGGTCTCGAGTGAACTGGCCCGCGTTGAGGACAAGGTGGACGCGCGCGTCACGCGCGACGTACGCGTGGACAATCGCATCGCCATTCCCGCGGGCTCGACTGTCCGCGGCTCGGTGATCGAAGTGGATAAGGGCGGCCGCGTGAAGGGCAAGGCGCGCCTCGCCATTCGCTTCCACACCATCGTTCTCGCTGACGGCACGCAGCTCACGCTGAAGTCGGATCCGGTCGTGCGTGAAGGACAATCCCCCGCAGGACAGAGCGCGGCGAAGGTCGGCGGCGCGGCGATCGGCGGGGCTATTCTGGGCGCCATCCTCGGCGGCGGCAAGGGCGCGGCCACCGGTGCGGCAGTTGGCGCCGGCGCCGGCACGGCCGCGGCGATGAGCAATGACCGGAATCCGGCCACGTTGTCGGCTGGCACCACGGTTACGGTGCGCATGCAGGCGCCGGTGACCGTGACGGTTCAGAAAGAATAGCCGGCGCGGGCTGATTCTCGTCTTCAGCCTCGTCACTGCCAACGCCTTCGCCGGACAAGTGCGAACCGGAGCGCCGCCGGAAGTCCGGGTGCTGTTCGACGCATTCACGCAATCCATGAACAGCGGCAACGCCGAAACGTGTGAGGCGTTCGTACAGGCTAGCGTCCCGGCGTATGATTGATCTTGGAGGCTGATCAATGCGTTTACTTACCACCGCCCTCATCGTTGCCCTGGGCGTGGCGACCCTCGCCGCTCAGACCAAACAGGAACGAGCCGGCATCGTTAATTTCACCAAGGTTGACGCGGTCGTCGCCTGCGGCGGCGCCACTGATACGGCGGCCCTGG
>CAMBHC010000230.1 GCA_945866285.1 Candidatus Sulfopaludibacter sp. SbA3
CGTCGAGGGGCGCAATCCAGATCGTGCCAAGCCGGTGCTGCCCGACAAACACGCGCAGCAGCACCGCCATTTCCAGGAGCAAGTCCTGGTGCCGTGGCGACGGTGATTCCGCCACACACACGTTGCCGTAGATCAACTCCTGCACACGCAGCGTCTCCGCCGTCTGCAAGTATTCGCTGGTCGTCAGCGTGTCGCCGTGATTCGGCAACAGTCCAAACACCGAAGGTCGCTCGCTCATGACTCGTCCTCCCATCACGCTCACCTCACTCATCAAGACCCAAGATGAGACGACGATGCCATCGTCGACGGCACGACGCAAGAGAGCAAAAATTGCGTACTTGAACATGAGGTAATGGAACAGTGCGTAGAGGCGGGTCTTCAGACCCGCCTGGTCACAGTCGTTCAGCGCATTTCGCGTTGCTGTAACCGGAGCGGAACGGCGTGACGATACCCGACTGCGCGTCGAAGCGATGACGAGTGACGCAAGCGGTGTCGTTGGCGAGAAGGTGAATGGAGACCGATGGTCCGCGCGAGACCGTCTTCACGTAATGGATGTCGTCGAGTGGCGGCAGCAGCGTATAGAACTCGCCACGCTTGACCGTCTGCTTGCGCGCCACTTCCAGCGTCGCCTTCGTCTCATTCTGCCCATCGTCCAGGCGGCGATACACCGTTTCCGACTGCAGGCCGCGATAGACGCCGATCAGTCCCCAGGCGAGGTGATCGTGAATGGGCGTCTCGGCGCCGGCAGGGATGACGAGTGAGAACAGGCAGAGCGAGCCATCTTCCGCGCGGTAGAGGGCATACTGCCCGATGCCGCTGCCCATGCCGCTCTTGAGATCGGGTTCGCCGTATGCCTTGGGAAGCCAGCCGTCGGCGGCGAGCAGCTTGCCAAACGCCGGCCGCAACGCCTCCACGCGCGCGGCTGTGTCGGGGATCTCAGCGGTCAGCTGTCGCGTCGTCTCGACCAACGCCCGGATCTCCGGGGCATCGACGAGAAAGCCGAAGTCCCTTGCCTCTTGATGGTGGTGCTTGCCGAAGTCACACATGGCGAGAAGATTATTAATCCAGTCGGGCTGAAGCAACAACAGCCTAGGGGATTGCCGAAAGCGACAGGCAGCCAATGAATGCAGGCTACCCGCCGATCTTCTTGAACTGCGCCTCGAGCGTGGCCAGTTCCTTCACGAGATCCGCATAGCGATCGTAGGCGTCCTTGCCGACCTTCTGATCCGCCTGTGTGACCATGCGCTGCACGTTGCTCAACTGATCGACCAGCATGCCCTGCGTGTAGATGCCGGGCGCCGTCACGACCTTGGAGTAGAGCTCGCGGAGCGGGTGATCGTGCTTGGTGTGAGCCGGCGAGCTGCCGACTTCGCCGGTCGCGAGACCGGGCTTGAGGCCGGCCTTCTGCATGGCCTGCTCGATGCCCTGCTGCAGCTTGCGCGCGTCGCTGATGGCATCGCGCACCTGCAACTGGAACTTCACCTGTTCGGCAATGTCGCCATCGGTGACGCCGTCGCCGGCCACCCGCGGATCAGACTTCAGGTCGAACGTGCGCGTGATCGTCTGGCCGCCAGAGGTCAGGCGAACGCCGTACCTACCGGGAGGCACCATCGGGCCGCCGAAGCCGCCCTCGGGCGTGTTGGGCGACCACGGACCGGCGTAGCGCAGGTCCCACGTGATGCGCTGCATGCCGGCCTCGGCACGAATGCCGGCCGAGCCGCCGCCCCCGCGGCGGAAGGGACCGCGCATGTCCTGGCCGCCGCCGGCGGCGCCGCGACTGCTCGGCGCCAGCATGTTAAAGGTCTTCAGCGCGCCGCCCTTGGCGTCGAGCACTTCAAGCTTGGTGTCGGCGCCAGGAGCGCTCGCGAAGTAGACGTCGAACTGCGCGCCGGTCGCTGGATACTCCGGCTCGTTAACCGACGCCGGCGCCGTGCCGTTGCGGAAGCGGGTGACCTCACGCGGCTGGAACAGCGCGACGGCGGGTAGCGGGCGCGGGGCCTGTTCGGCATCGGTCCGGCTGAAGCCGGACGCCACATTGGCAAGGCCGATGCCGGACGCGACGTACTCACCGCCATCGTGACCGCCGGTGGCACCGGGCGCGGCATTGGCCAGCGCGGCCAACTGCTGCAGCGGCGTGATGTTGTCCATGATGTAGGCCGAACGTCCCATCGTGGAGATCACCAGGTCGTTGCGATGCACCTTGATGTCGGTCACCGGTGTCGCCGGCAGGTTCTGCTGCAGCGACTGCCAGTTCTTGCCGGCGTTGAACGACATGAAGAAGCCGAACTCGGTGCCGGCATAGAGGAGGCCGGCCTGCTTGGGATCCTCGCGGACGACGCGGGTCGGGTGATCGCCGGGGATGCCGTTCTTGCCGTCGGTCAGCAGCGTCCAGGTCTCGCCGTAGTTGTCGGTGCGATAGATGTACGGCTTGAGGTCGTGCTCGCGCATGTACCGGTAGGCCGCGAGATAAGCGCGGCCCTTCACGAACGGCGAGTCCTCGACGGTCTGGATGCGCGCGCCGACCAGTTCCTTCGGCGTCACGTTCTTCCACGTCTTGCCGTTGTCGCGCGTCACGCTGACCGGTCCGTCGTTGGCGCCCACCCAGATCACGCCCTTCTCAAGGCGCGACTCGATCATCGAGTAGATGGTCGAGTAGACCTCCTCGCCCGTCACGTCGCGCGTGATCGGATTGCCCGAGACGATCTGGTACTGCGGCTCCTTGGCCGTCAGGTCCGGGCTGATGATCTCCCAGGTGATGCCCTCGTCGATCGAGCGATGCAGCACGTGCGACGCCTGGTAGATGATCCGCGAGTCGTGCGGCGAGACATAGACCACGGTCTGGCGCGGGAAGCGGTACTTGATGTCGTCGGGGTCGTGTCCGTAACGGTTCTGCGGATAGACCCAGTAGTGCTTCTCCTGGCCGGTGACCGTGTTGTAGCGGCCGACTTCGCCCTTGCAGGCGCCCCACACCACCTTGCCGTCTGGCTTCGGCCAGATCTGGCCGGTCTCGCAGCCCGATGCCTGCTGCCAGCCCTGCGCCGGGTGCTCGAAGCCCCACGACACCGGCGGAATGCTCGGAATGATCAGCGTGGTGTTGTCCTGCTGCGGCATGTAGAGGCGGTAGGGGTGTTGCTCATCGACCGCCACCATGTAGTACTCGGCGGTCGGCTGGTTGAGAATCGACGACCAGCTCCTGCCGCCGTTGAGGCTGACGTTGGCGCCGCCGTCGTTGACCTGCAGGATGGTGTTCGGGTTGTCGGGGTTGAACCACATGCCGTGGTTGTCGCCGTGCGGGTTGTCGATCGACACGAACGTCTTGCCGCCGTCGACCGACTTTTGCAGGCCCAGCTCGTTGACCCAGACTTCGTTCTCGTTCTTCGGGTTGACGTTGACGTAGTGGAAGTAGAACGGCCGCGCGCGCAGGCGCTGGCTGCTGTTGACCACCGCCCACGTCTCGCCGGCGTCGTTCGAGCGGTAGAGACCGCCGGCGTTGCCGAGGCCCTCGACCATGGCGTAGAGCACGCGCGGATTGCTGCGCGCGATCTCGATGTCGATCTTGCCGATCAAATCCTTGGGCAAGCCATTGGTGATGTGCTTCCACGTCTCGCCGCCATCGGTGGACTTGTAGATGCCGCCCTCACTGGCCGGACCGCCGCTGATGATGTCCCAGCCCTTGCGGAAGCCCTTGTACATCGCGGCGTAGAGAATGTCGGGGTTCTCCCAGTCCACTTCGATGTCGCGGCCGCCCGTCTCATTGTTCACGAACAGCGTCTTCTTCCAGGTCTTGCCGCCGTCGATGGTCTTGAAGATGCCGCGCTCGTCGTTCGGCCCGAACGGCGAACCGAGGGCCGCCAGCCACACCGTGTTGGTGTTGAAGGGATGCACCTTGATGCCGCCGATCTGGCCCGACTCCTTCAGGCCCATGAACTCCCACTTCGTGCCGGCGTCGGTTGACTTGTAGACGCCGCGGCCGATGATCACGTTCGAGCGGATGGCCGCGCTGCCCGTGCCGACCCACACGTGATTGGGATTTGACGGGGCCACATCGATCGAACCAATCGAGCCGGTGGCGATCTGGCCGTCGCTGATCGGCACCCAGGTGATGCCCGCATCGTCGGTTTTCCAGACGCCGCCACCGACGCCGCCGAAGTAGAAGGTAAAGGGCTGCTGCCGCACGCCGGAGTAAGCGGTGACCCGGCCACCGCGCGTCGCGCCGACGCTGCGCCACTTCAGGTCCTTGTAGGCGTTGGCGGGCACCACCTGGTTCGTGTCGCCCTGCGCGGCTGCGCGCGAGTCAATTCCAGTGGAGTAGACGAGCAGGGCGAGTGTAACGGCACCCAGGGCGCGGACGAGCTTCACACGGTTCATGGTCAACCTCAGCAAACTGGAGCCAGATATTGGACCGAGAGTATAGCGGGACTATCCGCTGCTGCCCAGACCCGCCCAGCGTGCTGTCTCGATGTGTATCCCGAGCTGATCGAGCAGCCGCACGCAGGTGTAGTTCACCATTTCGTCGATGCTGGAAGGCCGGGAATAAAGGGCCGGCACCGGCGGGGAAATCACCACGCCCATGCGCGACAGCTTCAGCATGTTCTCGAGGTGGATTTCGCTGAGCGGCGCTTCGCGCACGGCCAGCACCAACTTGCGCCGTTCCTTCAGCACGACATCGGCGGCGCGGTGAATCAGGTTGTCGCCGAGCCCGTGCGCGATCGCGGCCAGCGTGCGCACGCTGCACGGCGCGATCACCATGCCCATGGTCACGAACGAGCCACTCGAAATGGTGGCACCCTGGTCGGTGAGTGGGTGGACCACGGAGGCCAGCGCGTTGACCTGCTCTGGCGTGTAGCGGGTTTCGTGCACCAGGGTACGGGCACCCCAACGGCTCATGATCAGGTGCGTCTCCAGACCCGTGCCCTGGAGCATCTCCAGCAGACGCACGCCGTAAATGGAACCGCTGGCTCCGGTAATGGCGACGATCAGTCGACGGGGAATGTCGGGGGTGGTCATCTATTTACTCCGTCGTCGCAAATGTAACATTCCTGTAACCCGTCGCCGTGTCACTTCATGCACTATA
>CAMBHC010000231.1 GCA_945866285.1 Candidatus Sulfopaludibacter sp. SbA3
GCGTCGAACAAATGTATGCGAACCGTTACTGGCCTGTCAACTGCCTTGTTCGCAACACCCGCAACAGGATGGATTCTGTCGCGAAACACAGTATCGGCGCGACCGT
Organism: Candidatus Sulfopaludibacter sp. SbA3; assembly: GCA_945866285.1. Taxonomy (GTDB): domain Bacteria; phylum Acidobacteriota; class Vicinamibacteria; order Vicinamibacterales; family UBA2999; genus 12-FULL-67-14b. Next base: position 107 of record CAMBHC010000231.1, read on the forward strand.
GCGAGGACTTTAGTACTCCTCGCTCTTTCGCGAACTCTTAATCGGCAATCCTCACGACGTGAGTCTGCCGCCGGCCCTTACGAATGACGAACAGCTGGCCGCCGAACGCTTCCCCCAGCGTGATCAGTCCGCGCTCGTCGGTGAGCTTTCGATCGTTCACCGAGAGGCCGCCCTGCTTGATTAGCCGCGCGGCCTCGCCCTTCGAAGCCGCGACGCCGGCAGTTACCGCGAGCTCGGTAGCGGCAATGCCCGCCCCGAAGGCAGCGCGTGGAAGCGTCACCGCCGGCACGTCGGCGAAGACCATCAACACGTCCTCCACTGAGGCCTCCGCCAGGGGACCACCAAACAACACTGCCGATCCACGCTCGGCTCGCGCCAGCGCGTCGGCGCCATGCACCATCTTCGTGACTTCGCGCGCCAGCGTGCGCTGGGCCTCACGCGCCTCCGGCTTTGCGATGACCGTGTGCTCGATAGCGGCGATGGTCTCCCGGTCGAGCCACGTGAACAGCTTCAAGTGGCTGATGACGTCGCGGTCGTCGGTGTTCAGCCAGAACTGGTAGAAGCTGAATGGCGATGTGCGCTCGGGATCGAGCCACACCGTGCCGGCTTCGGTCTTGCCGAACTTGGTGCCCGATGAGGTCTTCAACAGCGGCCACACCAGGCCATGCGCCTTCTTGCCCCGCACCTTGCGAATCAGTTCCGTGCCGGCAGTGATGTTGCCCCACTGGTCGCTGCCACCCATCTGGAATGTGCAGTTGAACCGGTCGAAGAGCTGCAAGAAGTCGTAGGACTGCAGGATAAGGTAGCTGAACTCCGTATAGGAGATACCGTCTTCGCTTTCGATGCGACGGCTCACCGAATCCTTCTGCAGCATGTAGTTGACGGTGAAGTGCTTGCCCACGTCGCGCAGGAAGGACAGCACGTCAATGGCGCCCAGCCAGTCGGCGTTGTTGACGATGCGAGCGGCGTTGGGGGCGGCGGAGAAATCGAGAAAGCGCTCGAGCTGCGCGCGGATCCCCAGCACGTTGGCATCGACCTGGCCTGCCGACAGCAGGTTACGCTCCTGCGACTTGCCGCTGGGGTCGCCAATCATGCCGGTACCGCCACCGACAATGGCAATCGGCGTGTGGCCTAATCGCTGCAAGCGCGCCAGGCCCATCACCGTGAGGAGCGAGCCGACGTGCAAGCTCGCGGCGGTCGGGTCAAACCCGATGTAGGCGGTCACGGGTCCCGCCGCCAACGCCTCACGCGCGCCCTCGGTCTTCTCAGACACCATGCCCCGCCACTCGAATTCCTCGAACACGTCCATAACTGACAACTATAAGTTCAAACCGAAACGGCCCACTTCAACTTTCAACCCTCAACCTTCAACTTCTCAACTTTCAAGTTTCCCCTTACACTGACGCCGTGGCCCTGACGCGCCGCGACTTTCTCCGTTCGGCCACCGTCGTAACGGCAGGCGCGCTCACCGGAGTGGCCGCGTACGGTGTCGCCTACGAGCGCCACCGCCTCGATCGCATCATTCGCGACATCGTGGTTCGCGGACTGCCGCCGGCGCTTGACGGCCTTCGCATCGGCATGATCACGGACGTGCATCACAGCTCGGTCGTGCCGGCGGATGATGTGGCGCGCGCGGTCGCAGCGCTGGCTGAAGCGGCGCCCGACATTATCGTGCTCGGCGGCGACTACGTGTCGTTCTTTGACCGTCGCTACATTGGTGCGGTCGCCGAACTGCTGGCTCCGCTGGCCCACGCCCCCCACGGGTCGTTCGCCGTGCTTGGCAATCACGATGACGAGAGGGAGATGCCTGCGGCCTTGACGGCGCGCGGCTTTACGGTGCTGAAGGACCAGCGGACAGCGCTCATGATTCGCGGCGAACAGTTGGATCTTGCCGGCATCCACTTCTGGACGCGGTCACCCGCCGAGGTTGCCAGCGTACTGAAAGGCACGGGCGGCACGACCATCTTGCTCGCCCATGATCCGCGCCGGCTGACTGAGGCCGCCGCCCTTGACGTGCAGTTGGTGTTGTCGGGACACACGCACGGCGGCCAGGTGATTATCCCAGCGGTCGGGGCGATCGCCGGGCGGAAATTCCCGGTGCTGTCGGGCTACGCCACGCGCGAAAACACGGCGCTGTTTGTCAGCAAGGGCGTCGGCACCGTGTATGTCCCGGTGCGAATCAACTGTCCACCAGACGTCGCGGTGCTAACGCTCCGACCGGCGGTCTAGCGCCGACGTTCCAGCACCAGCCGGACCGCGTCCGGATACAGCCGATGTTCGACCGCGAGGATTCGAGCCGCGAGCGTGTCGGCGGTGTCGCCAGGAATCACTGGCACCTCGCGCTGAAGCACGACCGGCCCGGCATCGAGGTCCTTGTTCACGACATGAACAGTGGCGCCACTGACCGTGGCGTGATCATCCAGCGCCTGTTGCTGGGGGTGAAGGCCCGGGTAGTTCGGCAACAGCGACGGGTGGATGTTGAGAATTCGATCCGGGAACGCGTCCACGAACAGCGGACTCAGCAGCCGCATGAAGCCGGCGAGGCAAACCAGTCCCACCCGGCGACCCTTCAGCTCCTGCACGACGGCGCGGTCGTATTCTTCCCGCGAGGCGAAGGCTTGGTGACTCAACACCACGGTTGCAATTCCAGCCAGGCGGGCGTGGTCGAGTCCAGGAGCGTCGGCCTTGTTGGACAAGACCACGGCGATCGTGGCGTCGAGACGACCGTCGTCGATGGCGTCGATGAGGGCCTTCAGGTTCGACCCGCGCCCGGAGATCAGAACGCCCAGTCTCGGGGGCGCGCTGGCGGAATCCCTGGCCGTCAATGCACTCACTGTCTAGGCGTACTCGACGGCCGGCTCGCCGGCGATGATCTCGCCGATCACCAGGCTGTTGGCCTCGCCGGCGTTCAGCAGGTCCTGGCGGACCGCATCCGCGTCGTTCTTGCCCACCACCAGGATCAGGCCAATGCCCATGTTCAGGGCGCGGCGCAGGTCGTACTCCGGCACGCGGCCGGACTCACCCAGCCAGCGGAAGATCGCCGGCACACGCCACGACGTCCGGTTGACCCTGGCGGTGGTGCCCGGCGGCAACACGCGAGGCAGGTTATCGGTAATGCCGCCGCCGGTAATGTGGGCCATACCCTTGATCTGCCCCTTGGCCAGGAGCGGTTTGATTACGGGCAGGTACGTTCGGTGAGGGCGCAGCAGCGCCTGGCCAATGGTCTCGCCGAGGTCGGGCACGTGCGTATCGACCTTCAGCTTCATCTCCTCGAAGGCAATCTTGCGGGCGAGCGAATAGCCATTGGTGTGAAGGCCGTTCGAGGGCAAGCCGATCAGGACATCGCCGGGGGTGATGGTCTTGCCGTCGATCAGCTTGGCGCGGTCGACAGCGCCCACGATGAAGCCCGCGACGTCGTACTCACCATCGTGATAGAAGCCCGGCATCTCCGCGGTCTCGCCGCCGAGCAGTGCGCAGCCGTTGTCCTTGCAGGCGCGGGCCAGGCCTTGAACGATTTGCTCGGCCACGTCCGGCGACAACTTGCCGGTCGCCAGATAGTCGAGAAAGAACAACGGCACGGCACCCTGCACCAGGATGTCGTTGACGCAGTGGTTCACCAGGTCTGCACCGATGGTGTTGTGCTGGTTGGCCATGAAGGCCACCTTGAGCTTGGTGCCGACGCCGTCGGCGCTTGACACCAGCACCGGCTCGCTCCACGCCGACGCATCGAGCTTGAACAGGCCGCCGAACGAACCAATCTCTGACAGCACGCCCGGCGTGAATGTTGATTTCGCCAACTGCTTGATGCGGCGGACGGTCTCGTGACCCGCGTCGATGTCTACGCCAGACGATTTGTAGTCCATAGGCTTGAGGCTCTGGTCCTGAGTCTTGGGATCCGACAACGCTAGAAGTCTAACTTGGTGATCAGCCGTTCGCACAATTTGCGGGTGGCCGAGCCATCCGGCGCCGACCAGTAGGCGCGGCGAACAGCGACGAAGAAGCGCTCTTCTTCGAGGTCTTCTTCGAGCATGTCGAAGGCCTCGGCGAGAATACCGATGGCGCCTGCCTGGTCGGCATGCGCTTCAAGCGCCTTGAGCATCAACGGCGTATTGCGAAGCGCCACCAGGCCGAGCGCCAGCGTCACCGGCGCGCGCACGGGGTCCTGTGATGGAATGCCAACGCGAAACAGGATGCCGAGGGATTCGTCGTTGCCCTGGCGGGCGACGTTTCCGAGGCCGGCGGCGGCGCCACGCAACAGATCCTGGTAGCCCGGATAGGTATCGGCAAAGGTCAGGGTCTTCTCGAGATAGCCGATGTGGGCGGCACAGTTGGTGCCCATCAGGCAGATCGCGGCGGCAATCGCCGGTTGCGATTCCTTCGACGCCGTGCGCTGCAACTCTGCGAGCGCACCGAGGGCGCTCTTGTCGCCAATTTTGCCCAACGCGGTCGCCGCGTCATCCTGCAGCGGCCCGTCGATCTTCGCAATCTCGGTGAGCCTGGCCACCGCTGCCGCGATCTTGTAGTCGCCGAGCGCCTCAATCACCGTGCTGCGAAAAAAGTCGACACCGCGACCGGCGTCGCGAATCAATATCTCGGTGACTTTGGGTTCCTTGTGGACCGCGGCCAATCCGCGAATCAAGGCTGGCCGCACGAACTCGCCTTCTTCCTTATCAAGCGCAGCGAGCATCCGCGGCGCCAGCGCTGGTTCAGGAAACTGCTCAAAGTAAGCAAAGGCCACTTCGCGCAGGCGATCGTTGGGCGACACCATGGCCTCACGCATGGCGTCGACCGTGCGCGGGTCGCTGAAGCCCGTCAGCAAGACGAGGGCCTTATAGCGGATGTAACCGTCGGCATGCTCGGTCACGGCCTGCAACAACGCGGGAACCACCTGGGCAGCCGGTGCGCGGCGGATGGTGCGGCCGGCACCCATCCGGACGGGATAGTCGAGGTCGCCCAGCTTGCCAATGG
>CAMBHC010000232.1 GCA_945866285.1 Candidatus Sulfopaludibacter sp. SbA3
CGTCACCGCCTCGGCGCGAATGCCCGTCACGCGCTGCTCTTCGGCCTTGAAGGCGGCTGAGCGCGCGGCCTTGGCGGTGCCGTCACCCGAGCGCGCGGCTTCCGCCAGTTGTTCGGCGGCCAGCTTGCGCGACGCCAGCGCCTCGCCGAACTTCTGTTCGAGCGCCACGTACTCCCCTGCCCGTCCGCTCTCTCTTACTTGCTGGTCGTGCGCGCGATTGAACAGCATGGGCGGCGGCGTGAAGAGGTAGAACAGGAACATGAACACGCCGATGATCATCACCAGCGCCTGCAGCGGAATTTTCCAGTAGGCGCTCATGAACAGCGACGTGCGAGCGTCATCGATCGACTTCGCGGTCAGGTAGCGCTGCACCTGGCTCTGGTCGGTGCCGAAGTACGACAGGAACAGGAACAGCGCGCCGATGGTGCCGGTCCAGAAGGTGTAGCGGACACTGGGATCGGTCGAGAAATCGAAGACCTGCAAGCGGCCGGTGGTCCCGGCAATCTGCAAGGCTTCGCCAACGCTGACGTTATCGGGCAGGCCGAGCATCAGCGCAATGCAGGCGGCCGCCAGCCCGAACACAATCAGGTACATCTGCTTGACGTCGGTCCACGCCACGGCCTGCACGCCGCCGAACATGGTGTAGACCGCGGTCGGCAGCGCCAGCAGCAGGCAGGTCGTGGTGACGTCGAGGCCAATCATCACTGACAAGACGACGGCGGGCGCTGAAATCACGGCGCCGGTGGCCATGCCGCGCGAGAACAGGAACAGCAGGGCCGTAAACGACCGGGTCTTGGCGTCGAAGCGGCGCTCCAGGAACTCGTAGGCCGTGAAGATGCGGGCGTTGTGAAAAAACGGCACGAAGGTAACCGCGATGATGATCATCGCGATCGGCAGCGCGTAGTACTGCTGCAACAGCCCCATGCCGATGGCATAGCCCTGCCCGGTGGTGCCGATCATCGTGATGGCCGACAGCTGCGTCGCCATCACCGACAGGCCAACGGCCCACCACGGCAGGCTGCGACTGGCCAGGAAGTAGCCCTCGATCTCGTTGGTGTTCTTGCTGAGACGAATGCCGTCCCAGATGACCCAGGTGAGATACGCGGCGATGATCGTCCAGTCGATCGCGGACATCAGCGGGTGAAATACGCCTGGAAGAGGTAGAGAACGGCCAGGGTGACCACCCAGACGACCGCGACCCTGATGTACGTCCGGCCCATGGCCGTCACAGCTGGGTCACCCGCGCCTTGAGGTTGGCTTCGGCGCGACCGCGGCTCTCGCGGCGCAGCGTCCAGGTCTCGCGATCGGCATCGAGCAGCCGGCGCGACACACCGATGGCGCGCGTGGTCTCTTCAGGCGCCGGGCCGCCGTAGGTCTTGCGCACGCTCACGAAGTGAGCGGGACTCATCACTTTCTGCAAGTCGGCCTCCGTGTATTCGAGCGGCCGGCCCAGGATGGCGCTCGACGCGGCGTGAAGCGCCGCCGACAACAACACGTTCGGGTCTTCGACTTGCGCCTTCAGCAGCAACGCGGCGATCGCGTGGGCCGAGCGGAACGGCAGGCCGTGATCGCGCACCAGCGTGTCGGCCAATTCGGTCAACGTCGTGCCGCCATAGGCGGCTCGCGAGGCCAGGTGCTCGACGTTGAAGTCCGCCAGCTTCATGGCCGCGGCCACCAGCGTCACCATGCGGATGGCATCGCCAAACATCGACGCCACCAGCGGCTGCAAGTCGTCTTCGGTATCGACGATGTCGCCAAAAGGGGTGTTGTGGACGGTGGTGGTAATCGCTTGCGCCTGGCCCACGGCCTTGCTGCCGATCGCGCGCGCGTGCTCAAGGGCTACCGGGTTGCGCTTCTGCGGCATGATGCTGCTGCCCTGCACGAAGCCATCGCTGAGGCGCAGATAGCCGAACTCCATCGTGCACCACAGCAGGAAGTCCTGGATCACGCGGCCGAGGCCGACGATCAACGTGCTGGTGGCGTTGACGCTTTCCAACAGGTAGTCGACCGTGGCAATACTGCCGTAGGTGTTGCAGGTCGGACCGCTGAAGCCCAGCAGCTCGCTGGTGCGATTGCGATCGATCGGAAAACCGGTACCGGTGATGGCGCAGGCGCCAAGCGGATTGCGGTTGGTCGACTCGTACGCCGCCGCCAGGCGCCTGGTGTCACGTTCCAGTTGCTCGATCACCGCGAGCAGATAGTGCGCAATCGTCGACGGTTGCGCCGGCTGGGTGTGCGTGTGAGCGCCGTAAACGGTGTGCTTGTGACGGTCGGCCAGCGCCAGCAGCGCGTCGCGCAGCTCCAGCGTCGCCGTCGCCAACGTCGCGATGAACTCGCGCTGCAGCATGCGGTACATCGTCATGTCGATGTCGTTGCGGCTGCGGGCGGTGTGCAGACGGCCGGCCACGTCTTCGTCGCACGACTGCTTGATCGAGCGCTCGATGTAGAAGAACAGGTCCTCGTAGGTGCCGTCGTAGAGGACCTGGCGGATGCTGTCGAGCGAGATGGCGTCGAGCGCGGCGCGCAGTGTGCGGGAGTCGGCGTTGGTAATGATCCCCTGCTCGGTCAGCATCACGAGATGGGCGTAGTTGATCGCCATCAAGGGCTTGAGCAACAGCTCCTTGGCGTCTTCGAAGTTCTCGTTGAGCACGTTAGCGACGTACTCGGGGGCGAATCTCATTCGGTCCAGTATATGCGGCTAGATTCCGTAGTGCTCGCGGAGTATGCCCAGGTGATGTTGGGCGTGGCCGGGGACGATCCAGCAAATGGCGCGTCCGGTCACCGGATTGTTGTTGGCGAGGCCAGTGTTGCTGACCGCCGTCTCGTCCAGCGACTCGACCAGCGTGATGGTGGCGCGACGAACGGCGATCAGGTCGTCCACTACCTGGACCATGGTGCGCCTGCCGTGCGGCGCAACTTCGGCCCACGCGTTTTCGTCGAACCCGGCCAGCGCGGTCTGGTCGGCCCGGGCAATGCGCAGCAGGCGGTAGGCAAACACGCGCTCGGCGTCGGCCATATGGCCCAGCACCTCCTTCACGCTCCATTTGCCGTCGGCATAGCGGAAATCGCCCTTGGTCTCGGGCAGGCCACGGAGTTGTTCAAACTCGGCCACCTGGGCGGTGAGGAACGCCAGCGGGCCGCGGTCGCCGACCGTGGCGATGTAGCCGGCGTAAAAGGACGCGACCTCAGTTTCAGCGGGGCGGGCGATAGTCATGGCAGGGGTCCTGGGGTCCTGGGGGCTTGGGGGCTTAGTGTCGGGGACTCTTCGGTGGAGGCAACCCTTCAGGGTTGCCTGGCGAGGGGGACAAGCATCTCCGACAGCGCTTCCAGCGTTTGGACGCCGTGCACATCCGAAGGTAACTGCGGCACGCGCACCCGTGACAGCCTTGCGAATCGGCGGTCGATCTCGTCGAGGTAAATCACTTCCTGGGAATGGCGTGATTGCAGGAACGGGTCGGGACTGCTGGCGGGCAGCACGCGGTTGACGATCAAACCGCCCACGGTCACGCCGGCTTCGTCCAGTTGCGCGATGGCGCGCGCGGTTTCTTCGATCGGCAGGCGCTCGGCGACCAGCACCAGCATGAACGCGCTGACGCGCGGACTGAGCAGCCGCGCCCGGAACTCGCGCAGGCCCTCGAGCCGGCCCGTGAGCGAAATCAACACCGGATCGGTCTTGTCGTCCTGCTCAATGCCCAGCATCGCCTGTCGCGACCGCGATAGCGCACGAATCCAGGCCTCCATCAATTCCGGCATGCGAATCAGGCGCAGCGTGTGGCCGGTTGGCGCGGTATCGAAGATGATCAAGTCGAAGCGCGTGTCTTCGCCGCGGATCAAGCCGCCGATGCGATCGAATAGCGCCATCTCCTCGGCCCCAGGCATGCTGGCGGCCAGGTCGATCTGCTTGTTCGCTTCCGCGAGGATGTGATGGCCGAACAGCCCCTGGATGTTCTGCTTGACGTTGGCGACATAGCGCTGCGACTCGAGCGCGCCGTCAATCTCCAGGCCCCACAAGTTCGGCAGCAACTCGATCGGCTCTGGGCCAATCTCGCGTTCGAAGATGTCAGAGGTCGAGTGCGCCGGGTCCGTCGACACGAGCAGCACACGCTTGCCGGCATGACTCGCCGCCAGCGCCGTCGCCGACGCACACGTCGTCTTGCCGACGCCGCCCTTGCCGCCGAAGAACAGGACCTTCTTGTCGAGCATCTGGCGCATGGTCAGCAGCATGGAAGATTGCCAAGCGGCGAACGATCCATCCCCATGCGCTTGTGCCACACGTGGAACTGTTCGAGGAGGTAGGGATAGACGGGAAGAAGGTAAAGGGTGGCCGGATTCGGAAGTCCGACAATTTCCATGTAGCACAGCAGCAGGAACATGTCGTTCAGCTCCGCCGCCTGCATCCGCAGCTCGCGCTCGTAGGCGCCGTAGGCGGCGCCGTGGAAAAAGTCGCGGATGTTTTGGAGAACCGACATGGCCCGATCATAGTGCCACAGGTTGCCAGAGGCGATTTCGAACGACAATAATCGTTTTATTATCGTTTCACGATATGAGCATATTTGCCATTATTTGCTCACAATATGGCCTTTTGTATCGCTGTATAATTGTTTCATAATGAGCGTCGTTTCGGACCAGCTCAACCGGGGCGTGCTGTCGGCCGCCGAGCTTCGACAGCGGCTGGGCGTTTCGCCCGCCACCATGATGCGCACCCTCAGGCACGCCGAGCCCGAGATCATCCGCATCGGCCGGGGCCGCGCCATCCGCTACGGGTTACGGCAATCGTGGCCATCGCTCGAAACCACTCGCTTTCCCATGTTTCGCGTCTCAGAAAGCGGCATCGCCCAATCCGCCGGCGAGATCTTCACCCTCGCCGGTCGCCAGACGGTGTGGCTACCCGCCGGTGCGGTATCAGACGGACTCCCGATCGAACTCGCTGACGCCCGGCCCTCTGGATTTCTCGGCAGGCACTTCGGCGCGATGCACGCCGACCTCCGCTTGCCGGATCGGCTGTCTGATTGGTCTGACCATCACATCCTGATCGCGATGTCGCGCCGTGGCGAAGACCTCAC
>CAMBHC010000233.1 GCA_945866285.1 Candidatus Sulfopaludibacter sp. SbA3
CTGACAGCTGACGGGGAGCCCAGCGCGTGGCCCGCTCGCCCTCATCCATGCTGTAGGTCCACTTGATCTCGCCCGTGCGGGGCTCGACGGCGATCACGGCCCGGCGTGTGCCGGCCGTTGCGTACAGCATGCCCTTGACCATGATGGGCGTGCCTTCCAGCTTGGTCTCTGGGCGGGGACCGAAGTTATCGGTCTTCACGCGCCAGGCCACTTCCAACTTGCTGAAGTTGGTGCCGTTGATTTGGTCGAGAGGCGAGTACTTGCTGCCGCGGAGGTCCGCGGTGTACATCGGCCACTCGCCGTTCTTGGTGCTGGGCATCGGGCTGGCCTGTCCGGACACGAGTGGGGCGACCCACGCGTAAGCCGCGACGAGCAGCACCAGTGCGGGCACGACCCGAATTGCGATGCGCTTCATGCGTCTACTCCTACAAACTGGGAAAAATACGACATCCGACCGAATCCTTCCCGATTCGATCGGAACATAATAACGACTTTTGGGGGGCGAATGGGTTACCGGAGAGCGGGGGCTTTAGCCCCCGCTGATCAGCCTAAACGCAGGCCTTCAGCTGCTTGACCTCGTCCGGGGTCAGGTCACGCCATTGCCCGGGTTTCAGCCGTCCCAGGCCGATGGGACCCATCGCAATCCGGCGTAAATCACGGACCGGCAGCCCAACCGACCGGCACATTTTGCGGATTTGGCGGTTGCGGCCCTCCCGCAGCGTGATGGTCAGCAAGGTGGTCGCCTTCGGGCCCTTCAGCGTGGTGCCGGCGCGCACGTCTGCCAGCGAGGTCCGCCGGCCGTCAATGAACACGCCCTTCCGGAGCTTGTCCATGGCCTTGAGGTCGGGCATGCCGAGCACGATCACCTCGTAGACCTTGTCGACCTCGTGGCGCGGGTGGGTGAGCCGCGCGGCGAGGTCGCCGTCGGTCATCATCAGCAGCAGGCCCTCGGAGTCGAAGTCGAGGCGTCCGACGGGGTAGATGTAGGCGCCCTGGCCGATCAGGTCCATGATCGTGGGCCGTCCCTCGGGATCGCTCCGCGTCGTGACGTAGCCCTTGGGCTTGTAGAGGACGATGTAGCGGTCCTTGACGTCGAGCTTGATGCGGCGGCCATCGACCTAGATGGCGTCTTTCGACGGGTCGGCCTTGGGCCCGAGCGCGCGCACGGTGTCGCCGTTCACGGCGACCCGGCCTTCGAGAATCATCTGCTCCGCGGCGCGGCGCGAGGCGACGCCCGCGGTCGAGAGAATCTTCTGCAGACGAACGCCGGGGCCCGTGTCTTTACTCACCGATCCATTATCTCCCGCCAGAAACGCATCAGCCGCCAAACTTCGGTCGGGCTTGGCGCGCGGTTCACTTCCGCATGGGTAATCAGGCCGCTCAAGAGCCCGGTCACCTGGACCGTGCCGCGCAGGTGTTCGGCGAGCAGCACCGTCTCCATTGAGGGAATGACGTTGTCGTCCACGCCGTGGAGCAACAGCACCGGCGCCAGCGGCGCCGGCGCCCGTTCGGCCGACAACGCTGGCATGCCGGGATAGTCCTTGAGGCCGTCAGCAATCGGCAGCAGGATCGGTCCCAGCTTATCGACCGCGCGCTCGTTGACGTAGGTCATCAGCGTGCGTGACGGCTCGGGCAGCGTGTCCGCATAGGTCTTCATCTCGTCGAAGACCGTGAGCGCCGCGGCCTGGTCGGTCAAGGCCAGTGACGAGGCCAGTAGGAACCCGTCAATGCCGCGGCTGAGGGCCGCGACCTGGTCCGCCGGCACCACGCGGTCCGCGAGGCTGAGCAGGACCACCGCCACGCCGTAGTCGTGGGGCGGGTGCAGGCCGACCTGGGCCGCCCCGACCACCGCCGAACTCTGCTTCGCACGTTCGAGATTGCCGAGCACCTGGCCCGAGCAGAGGTAATGCATCACGCGCGCGAGGTCGCCGTGGCCGCCGAACGACAAGACGAACGCCACGTGGTCGCGAATCGACGAGCGTCCCGCGGCGACGATCGACAGGCCGCCCGAGAAGCTGATGCCGAGCAAGCCGACCTTGCCGTCGGGCGCGTACTGCTTCTGCGCGCTGGCCCAGATCACCGCGTCCTCGATCACATCGGTGACTTGCGGCGTGATCTTGAATTTCTGCAGGTCCGGTGCGGCGATGGTCAACACGCCGAATCCCGTCGCCGCGAGGTCTTCGGCCAGGCCCACCAGTCGCGCCTCGGTGATGCCGTCGCGATGTACGCCCGGCATCAGCAGCACGGTGCGGCGCACACCGCCGGCCGGCCGATAGAATCGCGCCGGGACGTCCCCGGTTCGCGTCGGGACCTGGAAGATCGCCTCGCGCGTGAAGGCCGATGCCCGCCAGGACGCCACCGTGGCCGGCGCGCCAGGCAGGTCGGCGGCACGAACGATAAAGCTGAGCGCGTCGAAGTAGGGGAGCGCCAGCCAACCGCCAAGGGCGAGCAGGGCGACGACTGTCGCCGCCTTGGCGCGGCGCGAGAAGGGCACGGCGGAATGGTACACCGGACAGCTGAACGTTCGCACGTTGGTTCAACCGCGGTGGCCCCAGCCGCCGGCGGGGAAAGTGCCCCAGCGTAGGAGGCATTGGGAGGCGGCCCGAATGTTTTCACTTGGCCTTTGAACAGGCTTAGCATGAAAAGGTAACCAGGCCACTCTCACGTAAAGAGATTTCCATGGCGACCAGAAAACGCACAGCAAGTGCCCCCGGCAAGGCATCAGCCAAGCCAGCGGCGGAGCATGGCCAGCAGGCCCCCCACCCCAGGCAGTCGTGGATGACTCGTCGGAAGCGGTTGTCGCCGACTTCCCCATTGTCGGAATAGGTGCTTCAGCAGGCGGGCTGGAAGCATTCGATCAGTTTTTCCGCGCCTGCCCGGCAGACACCGGCATGGCCTTTGTGCTGGTACCGCATCTGGACCCGAGCCACGCAAGTCTGCTGGCGGAAATCCTGCAGCGCATCACTGCCATGCCGGTGACGCAAGCCTTAGACCAGGTGCGGGTCGAGCCCAATTGCGTCTACATCATTCCGCCCAACCGCGAGATGGGCATACTGAATGGGGTATTGCAGCTCTCTGTGCCAGAGGAGCTGCGCGGGCATCGCATGCTGATTGATGTATTCCTGCGCTCGCTGGCCGAGGACCAGGGGGAAAAGGCCGTTGGTATCGTCCTCTCCGGCACCGCCAATGACGGCACGCACGGCCTGGGCGCCATCTTAGCCGCCGGCGGCATTTGCATGGTGCAGGAACCCTCCACCGCCAAATTCGACAGCATGCCGCGAGGCGCCATCGCGGCCGGCTTCGCCACCCATGTTCTGCCGGTGGAGGAGATGCCTGCGATGCTGCAGAAAGTAGTTGCCAGTCAGTCAGTGCTTACGCAGAGAGTGCCGGCTATCATTGGGGGGAACGCCCTGAGCAGCGTGAACCAGATTCTGTTGCAACTACGCCGCAGCACCGGTCACGATTTTTCGCTCTACAAGAAGAGCACCATCGGCCGTCGCATCGAGCGGCGCATGGCGCAGCAGCACATCAACGATGTGGCGGTCTATGCGCGCTACCTGAAGGACAATCGCGACGAGATACAGGCGCTGTTCCACGAACTGCTGATCAACGTCACCAGTTTTTTCCGCGACCCGGCCGCCTTCGTCGTGCTGAAAGAAACCGTTCTACCGCCGCTGCTGGCGGGCAGACTCAGTGGCGACACATTCCGGGTCTGGGTGACCGGTTGCTCCACCGGCGAGGAAGCCTATTCGATTGCCATGGTGTTCCTGGAGTTGATGGACGAGAGGGAGGAGCAGGGATTGCATCTCCAGATCTACGCCACCGACCTCGACGATGACGCCATAGCCGTGGCGCGGGTCGGCCGCTACCCCCTCCACCACGTCGTCCAAGGCGTGACCCCGGCGCGCCTGCGCCGATTTTTCAGCAAGGAACACGGCAACCACGGGAGCTACACCATCAGGAGGGAGGTTCGCGAAAGAGTGGTGTTCGCAGTACATGACCTCGTCAAGGACCCGCCCTTCACCAAGCTCGACCTGCTCTCTTGCCGCAACCTGATGATCTATTTCGAGCCGGAACTGCAGAAACGGCTGATTCCCGTTTTTCACTACGCCCTCAATCCAGACGGGGTGCTGTTCCTGTCCGCATCGGAGAGCATCGCCGACAACCCGGAGCTGTTTTCGGCGGTCGATCGCAAGTGGAAGTTCTACCGGGCCATACATACGGGTGCAGCCAAACACCCCGCAATTGGCGCCAAGCGGGTTCAGGGCGCCGGGAAAGGTGGGCGGCCGGCGGCTGCGGCGGTGATCGGCCGATCGAAAGCCGACAGCGCAGGTGGCGTCGGCGAACTGAGTCAGCGCGTGCTGCTGCAGAACTACGCGCCGGCCTCGGTAACCACCGACGCCAGGGGCAACATCCTCTTCGTGCATGGCGACACCGGCCGATACCTGCGCCCGGCCCCAGGCCCGGCCAGCCACAATGTGATCAAGATGGCGCGCGAGGGACTCGAATCGCCCTTGCGCGTGGCTATCCGCGGTGCGGCGAACACAGCGGTGTCGACACTCAACCGGCAAGTCTTGATGAAGGCCGATGGCGTTCTCACCAAGGTGAGCTTCAGCGTGCGGCGGCTGCCTGGTCAACATTCAGCCGCCGGCACCGAGACCGGCGAGAATCTGCTGCTGGTGAGTTTCCAGGACGTCGCCCAGTCCGGCACGCCCGCGCACAAGCCCACCACCAAACAAGGCCGGCGCAAAGGCCTCGGCAAGGAAAGTCCACCGTCGGCCGAAGCGGTGCGCATCGGGGAACTGGAGCAGGCGCTTGCCGACAGCGGGGAAAGCCTGCAAGCCGCCATCGCCGAACTGCAGGCCACCAGCGAGGAATTCAAATCGACCAACGAGGAGTTGCAGTCGACCAACGAAGAGCTCCAGTCTTCCAATGAAGAACTGGAAACCTCCAAGGAAGAGCTGCAATCGATGAACGAAGAAACGTTCACGGTGAATAGCGAGCTGAACACCAAGGTCGAGCAATTAGGCGGCATGCAGAACGACATCAAGAAC
>CAMBHC010000234.1 GCA_945866285.1 Candidatus Sulfopaludibacter sp. SbA3
GTGCGATCTATCGCGACCTGCGCATGAAGCTGTTCATCGATCCCGTGCAGCTCAAGGCCGACTACGCGAAGGCTGAACCCTGGCTCAAGGCGCTGATGGACGGCTGGGCCGACGGCTTGAACTTCTACCTGGCCGCGCACCCCGAGGTGAAGCCGCGCGTGATTACGAAGTTCGAACCGTGGATGGCGCTCAGCTTCAGCGAGGGCAGCATCGGCGGCGACATCGAGCAGGTCAACCTCGGCCAGCTCGAAGCGTTTTATGGCACGGAAGTGAAGCCCACCAGCACGGCGCGCTTCGACTCGACCGACTTCAACGCACCTCCCGCCGAGCCCACGGGCTCGAACGGCTTTGCCATCGCCGGCGCCAACACCGCCTCGGGCAAGGCGCAGTTGCTGATCAATCCGCATACCTCGTTCTTCTTCCGCGAAGAAGCGCAGATGGTGAGCGAAGAAGGCCTGAACGCCTACGGCGCGCTGACCTGGGGACAATTCTTCATCTACCAGGGCTTCAACGACAAGGCCGGCTGGATGCACACCACCAGCAGCGTCGACAACATCGACGACTACCTCGAGACCGTGACCAAGAAGGCCGACGGCAGCTACACCTATCGTGTCGGCACTGAAGAGCGTCCGCTCGTGGCGTCGAAGATCACGGTGCCGTACAAGTCCGCCAATGGCGTGGCCAACAAGGAGTTCACCGTCTACAAGACGCACCGCGGCCCCATCGTCCGCTCGGTCGACGGCAAGTGGGTGAGCATCCGGATGATGCAGGAGCCGTTGAAGGCACTGAACCAGTCGTACTCACGCACCAAGGCGCGTAACCTCGCCGAGTACAAGAAGGTGATGGACCTGCACACCAACTCGTCCAACAACACGCTCTACGCCGATGCCGACGGCAACATCGCGTTCTTCCACTCGAACTTCATCCCGAAACGCAATCCGAAGTTCGACTGGACCAAGCCCGTGGACGGCACCGACCCGGCCACCGAATGGGACGGCCTGCTGTCGTTCGACGAGTCGCCGAACTCGGTGAACCCGAAGAACGGCTGGGTTTACAACACCAACAACTTCCCGTACTCGGCGGCTGGCGCGAACAGTCCCAAGCAGAAGGACTATCCGGCCTACGTGGATTCCGGCACCGAGAACCCGCGTGGCGTCCACGCCATTCGCGTGCTTGACGGCAAGAAGGGCTTCACGCTGGATTCACTGATCGGCGCCGCTTACGACAGCTACATGCCGGAGTTCGACATCCAGATCCCGCTGCTGCTGAAGGCGCATGCGGCAGCCCCGGCATCGAATCCGCTCAAGGCGAAGGTCGCGGACCAGATCGCCATCCTCAAGAATTGGGACTACCGCTGGTCGGCGGCTTCGGTGGAAACCTCAGTGGCCGTGTTCTACGGTGAAGACCTGTGGCAGCGGGTGAGCCCGGCCGCGCGCAAGGCGAACATCGATACCTACGACTACATGAAGCTGAAGGCGACGCCGCAAGAACGCCTCGAGTCGCTGGCGGCGGCCGCGGACAAGCTGACGGCTGACTTCGGCAAGTGGCAGACGCCCTGGGGCGACATCAATCGCTTCCAGCGCAACGATGGCGCCATCGTCCAGAAGTTCGACGATGCCAAGCCGAGCACGCCGGTGATGTTTGGTTCGGCGCGCTGGGGTTCGCTGGCGTCGTTCGGCGCCCGCGCCTATTCCGGCACCAAGAAGTGGTACGGCACCAGCGGCAACAGCTTCGTCGCCGTGATCGAGTTCGGCGACCAGGTGAAGGCCAAGGCGGTCACCGCCGGTGGCCTGAACAGCGTGCCCGGCTCGAAGCACTTCGGCGACCAGGCCGAGCGGTATGCCACCGGCAACCTGCGCGATGTCTACTTCTACCGTGATCAGCTGAAGGGCCACACCGAGCGCGAATACAAGCCCGGACAGAAGTAGGGCGCGCTAACCGGCCTGACCGGCAAGATGGACATCGTCATCGAAGGCAATGCACACAAGTACGTCTTCGATTACTCGATAGCTTAGCAATAGCCACGCGTCCCCGGGTGCGGGCCGGGGCCTGGCTAGACGGCAGCGCACGGTAAGCGCGGTAGAATAAATCGAGTCACGAGACCCAATACATGACCTCGGTTCCGCGCGTGCAGGGTAAGTTGTTCGAACTAGATGGGCGGCGCTTCCTCGTCAAGGGGGTGGCGTATGGCACCTTCGCGCCCGATGCCAACGGCCTGCAGTTTCCGTCTGATGATCGCGTCGATAGCGACTTTGCGATGATGGCCGCTGCGGGCCTGAACACCGTACGCACCTACACGGTGCCGCCACTCTCACTCCTGGATGCGGCCGCGCGCCACGGCTTGCGCGTGATCGCGGGCATTCCCTGGTCGCAGCACATCGCGTTTCTCGACGATTCGGCGCTGACCAGAGAGGTGCGCCGCACGGTGGTCGAGGCCGCGGGCCGCGTCGCGGCGCATCCCGCCACGTTAATGGTGGCGGTGGGCAACGAGATCCCGCCAGCGGTGGTTCGCTGGCACGGGCATGTGCGGGTCGAGCGCTTCTTGCGCGCGCTGTACGACGATGTAAAGTCGGTCGCGCCCGACACCCTCGTCACCTACGTGAATTTCCCGCCGACCGAGCACCTCGACGTCAGCCATTTCGACGTGTGTGCGTTCAACGTGTACTTGCACCGCGACGCCGATCTGCGCGCGTATCTAGGGCGGCTGCAGCATCTGGCGGGGAACAAGCCCCTGCTGCTGGCCGAGGCCGGCGCCGACAGCATCCGCGAAGGGCTCGAGGGGCAGGCCCGCATTACCGCGATGCACCTGCGCACATCGTTTGCCGAGGGCGCCGCGGGCGCCGTGGCATTCTCGTGGACCGACCAGTGGTGGCGTGGCGGACAGACCGTCGAGGATTGGGCGTTTGGCCTGGTCGTCGCGGCTCGTCAACCCAAGCCCGCCTTGGCGGCAGTGGCGCAGGCATTTGCGGCCGCCCCGTTCTCCGCTGACGAGCGCGCCGCGTGGCCCACCGTGTCGGTCGTCATCTGCGCCTACAACGCCGCCGACACGATCCGCGATTGCCTCACCTCGCTCCAGGCACTCACGTATCCGCGTGCCGAGGTCATCGTCGTCGACGACGGCTCGCGCGACGACACCGCGTCGATTGCCGCCTCGTTCAGCGGTGTGCGACTGATCTCGATCCCGAATGGGGGGCTGTCGGCCGCCCGCAACGTGGGGCTGGCGCACGCGACCGGCGAAATTGTCGCCTACACCGACGCCGACGTGCGGGTCGATCCCGACTGGCTCACCTATCTCGTGCAGCCGTTTGTGACCTCGGATGTGGCGGCTGCGGGTGGCCCGAACGTGGTGCCGGCCGACGACCCGTGGGTGGCGCAGTGCGTAGCGCGCGCGCCGGGCGGCCCCACACAGGTGCTGCTCGACGATCGCGTGGCGGAGCACGTGCCCGGCTGCAACCTGGCGGTCAGCCGCGACGCGCTGCTGTCGATTGGCGGCTTCAACCCGGTCTACCTGCGAGCGGGCGACGACGTCGATGTGTGCTGGCGGCTGCAGGCGAAGGGCTACAGCATCGGCTTTGCCCCGTCGGCCCTCGTGTGGCATCACCATCGCGGCTCGGTGAAAGCGTACTGGCGACAGCAGGCGGGCTACGGCGAAGGCGAAACCTGGCTCGATGCACACCACCCCGAGAAGTTCGTGCGTGGCCAGATGCTGTGGCGCGGCCGCATCTACAGCCCGCTGCCGTTTGTGCGCGCGCTGGCCGGCCGTCGCGTCAACACCGGGGTGTGGGGCACGGCGGCGTTCCCTTCGGTCTACAGCACTGACGTGCACCCGCTGAAGTTCCTGCCGCATGCACCCGCGTGGATGTTGACGGCGACGGCGCTCCTGCTGAGTGGGGCACTCGGCCTGCTGGTGCGCCCCGGCGACGCCAGCATCCTGCTACTGGCCGCCGGGTTCGCCGGGTGGGCCGTCACGGCGGTGCGGTGCATGATGTTTGCGGCGGCGTCCGACCTGTCGGGCTTGCCCGCCATCGGTGGACACTCGGCCGGTCGCAGCCGACTGCAGTATCGCAGCCTGATTGCGTGGCTGCACTTGATGCAGCCGGTGGCGCGCTTGTACGGGCGCGCGCGGGGGCTGCTCTCGCCGCCCGATGTCGCGACCTCCACCCACGTGACGACGGTGCCGTGGGCGGTGCCCTCGCCTTCAATGTGGAGTACCGCTGCGGCCGCGCGCCTGCAGGTGGGCGGCACGGCCGAGTGGTCATTCTGGAGCGAGGCCTGGACGTCGCAGAGCTCGCTGCTGACGGCGCTGGTGGCAACGTTGCGCGCGTCACGGCCCGCCCGGCGTGTCGACACCGATGACGGCTGGCAGACCGATCGGGACCTGAGCATCGCGGTCGGCCGCTGGGGCTGGCTGCACGTGCGCGCGCTCATCGAGGAACATGCCGAAGGGCGCTGCCTGTGCCGGGCCGCGGCGCGCCTGCAGCCGAACGTCCGCGGCATTCTGCGCATCGCGTTGTTGTCGGCGGCCCTGGTCGGCGCCTCGAGCGCCGCCATCGCATTGCGCTGGCCCTGGGTGACGGCGACGGCGGCCGTCGCGGCGGTGGCGCTGTTTGTGAGCGTCGCCTGGCAGACCGCCCGCGCGGTCGCCGTGCTGGACCGGGCGCTGGCGCGCGTGACCATTCAGGCGGGCATGGTGCCACTACCAGGCCGTAGCGCCGGACCGCTCCTCACGTGGCGACCATCGCCGGTTCTGCACAAGGGGCAGGCCGCGCTGGTGTTTGGCATGGTGGCGGCCGGGGCGATCCTGGGCGGCCGCGCCTTATCGCGCGACTTCACGCTGCGACCGGCCGACGCGCCGTTGACGCGCCCGCAAGTGACGGCCCCCGCCGGCCAGGGCGCGCGACCGCCGGTACCGCGGCCGGTGGCCTCGGGCCGTGACGCGGGTGCGGTGACACCGCCGCGGCCGGTCGGCGCGATCGCGCCGGCCCGCGCCCGCCAGCAGCCACGGAGTCAGGTGCGAGACCGCGTGGCTGAGCCTCCG
>CAMBHC010000235.1 GCA_945866285.1 Candidatus Sulfopaludibacter sp. SbA3
GCCGGCGTGGATCACGGTCCGCGTCTTCGGAATCGCCGGCGTCCACGTCAGGCTGAGCGGCACCGTGCGGGTGTCGCCGGTCTCGAGGTCGACGATCCGCAACTGGTCGAGCGACTGATAGAGGATGTGCCGCGAGTCGCCCTGCCAGCTCGGTGAGTGGGCGCTCTCCGACGTCACGCGGCGCGGCGGGCCGAGCGGCTCGCCGCTCGCGGCCACCGGCCACACCGACAGCACGCCCTCGTAGATCGCCGCCATCTTGGTGCCGTCTGGCGACCAGACTGGCCCGCCGCCACCACGCGAATCGATCGACAACATGGGAACCGGCACATACCACTTCACGTCACCGCCGGCGGCCGAGATGGTCTGCACCTGGTTGGTGCCCTCGCGGAAGCGCACGGTCATGGGCGCGATGCCGGCGAGCGCGATGCGCTTGCCATCGGGCGACCAGGTCGGCGTCCCGGGCTGCGGCAGGGAGTCGTGGATCTTGGTGACGCGGCCAGAGTCGAGGTCGAGAATTGATATCTCGGCGACCCGCCACATGCCGTCAACGTTGAAGAACACGACGCGCTTACCATCAGGCGAGAACGACGCGCCCTGAGGCTGGGTCGGCAGGTTGGTGACCTTGCGGCTTTGGCCGGTCTTCATGTCACGGATCCACAGCTGCAGCAGCTCGCTGTCCTTGTCGGATGAGTAGACCAGCGACGACCCATCGGGCGACCACGAGGGGTCGGTGTCGAGGGCCGCATCCTTGGTCACGTTGACGGCGGCGCCGCCGATCGGCATCACGTAAATGTCACCGACGGCGGCGAAGGCGATTTGCCTGCCGTCAGGTGAAATGACCGGACGGACGATGCCCAGCGCCTTGCGCGGCGCGGCCGAGGTGAAGTCGCGCGCGCGCCGTTGATATTGCGGCCGGGTCACCTGCATGGTCGCGCTGAAGTCCAGCGTCTGCATCGGCAGCCCGGTCGTTGAGCGCCTGCGGAGCTTGCCGTCCGACACGTAGATAAAGTCCGAAGCCGACGCCCACGAGACGCGGAAGGCAAATACGTTCTCGGCGTCGGTGACGGGCTTGCCGTCGATCTCAAGACGCGTCTGGTTGCCGGCGGTCACGTGGTACAGCAGCTTGCCGTCCGGGCCCCACGACGGCGCATCAACGCGCGCGCCCTTGATGGTCTGCACCTTGCGTTCGGCGCCGGTGGCAACGTTGATCACCCACACCCCATCGTAGGCGTCGCGCGAGGATGCAAAGGCGATGTCCGTGTCGTCGGGCGACCACGTGGGCATGAAGTCTTCACCGGAGCCCTTCGTCAGTTGCGTGATGGCGCCCGTGCGCGTATCGAGCACAAAGATGTTGTAGTCGCTGCCCAGCACATTGCCGCGGTCAGACGAGAACGCGACGCGCGTGCCGTCGTGCGACCAGGTCGGCTCGCGATCGTCGAAAGTGCCCCAGGTCAGCTTCCGCTGGTTGGTGCCGTCGGGGTTTACCGACCAGATGTCGTAGCCACCATCGCGGTACGCGAAGAAGGTGATGGTGCGGCCATCGGGCGACCACATGGGTTGACGGGCATCATTGAAGGGATCGGTGATGCGGGTCATGGCGCCACCAGTGGCCGGCAGCGTCCAGATGCTGCCTTGCATGTCGGTGGCGAGGGTCCGGCCATCGGGTGAGATGGCCACCGACATCGACGTGCCTTCGTGAACCGTGACGTCGATGGGCGCCGCGGCGGCGGTGGCCGCCACGCGAGATGGCACGGGCTTCTGTTGGGCCTGAGCCACCAGTCCGGCAACCATCGCCCCCATCACGAGCAGAATAAATTGGCGCTTCATGAGGCGCATCTTACAGGGGATCAGAGATCAGGAATCAGGAATTCAGGAGGCGGGCCGCGAACGCCGCACGCTCCTGGCAACTCGCGACGGCAGCCAGGCCCGAGTGATTCAAACTCGCGGCGAGATCAATGGCCGGGACGATGAGGTCCAGTTCAGGTCCCTCTGCGGCACCGGTCAGGATCACCCGCATGGGATGAAACAGGCCCTTGCCCTTCAGTCCGGTGCGATCTTTCACGCGGCCGGCCAGCCCCCGGAAGGTGTCCTTGTCGACGAGCCGCAGCCCACCTTCGAGTTCGGCGGCGAGCGCCGTCGCGACTTCCGGGAGTCCGGGCTCGTTCTCGAGCGGAGCGCCAGGTGGCCTGAACACGGCCTCCAGACGGTCAGCCAGCTGCGGCAGGCGGTCGACGGAGGCGGCCATGCCGGGCAACACCTGCACCAGCCAGGCCTGCGCCCCTGCCGATAACGGTCCGACGACCTGGCCGCGCGCGCGCAAATGCGGCTCGGCCAGTGCGGCGAGCCGGTCTGGCGCACACAGCTTCAGGTAGTGACGGTTCGCCCACGCCAGCTTGTCCTCATCGAAGACGCCGGCGCTGTGCGAGACGTTTTCGAGGCGGAAGCGGCGCGCCAATTCGTCGGCCGGCAGCAACTCTTCGTTCTGTCCCGGCGACCATCCGATCAGCGCCAGGTAATTTACCAGCGCTTCCGGCAGGTAGCCCTTCTCGCGGAACTCGCGCACCGAGGTGGCGCCGTGGCGCTTCGACAGCGGCGCATGGTCCGGCCCCATGACCAGCGACAGGTGCGCAAACGCCGGCGGTGTGTAGCCGAAGGCCTCGTACAGCAGGATCTGCCGCGGCGTATTCGAAATGTGATCCTCACCACGAATCACATGCGTCACCTTCATCTCCTCATCGTCAATCACGACGGCGAAGTTGTAGGCGGGGATGCCGTCGGATCGCACCAGCACGGGGTCACCAATCACGTCGGTGTGAAAGGTCACGAGTCCTCGCACGACATCGGTGAAGGCGACTTCGCGGCCTTCGGGCACACGCATGCGGACCACGGCCGGCTCGCCGCTGGCGCGGCGCGCGGCGGCCTCGGCTGGGGGCATGTTCCGGCAGGTGCCGGCGTACTTCGGCGGCAAGGCGGCCGCCAGTTGCGCCTTGCGCTGCGCATCCAGCGTCTCTGCGGAGCAGAAGCAGTAGTAGCCCTTCTTTTCCGCGATCAGCCGGTCGGCGTGGTCTGTGTAGTTCTGCAACCGCTCGGTCTGGCGATAGGGGCCGTAGTCGCCACCCGCCCCGACGCCTTCGTCCCATTGGAGTCCCATCCAGCGCAGGTCGTCCAGGATGGCCTGTTCCGATTCCTTGGTGGACCGCTCAAGATCCGTGTCTTCAATGCGGAGAATGAAGGTGCCACCCTGGCCCCGCGCAAGCAGCCAGTTGAACAGGGCCGTGCGGGCGTTGCCGACGTGCAGGTGACCGGTGGGTGACGGGGCGAAACGTACTCTCATGGGTCCACCGCTGATCTTATCAGCAGGGCCGCGCGCCTTTGGCGTATCCTCAACCTGGCGCGATTGAGCGCCGTTAGAAGCCCATGATCTGGAGGTTACTGATGAAACGCACTGTCCTATTGGCGGCCGGCCTGCTGGCGATGGCAAGCCCCGTCTTCGCGCAAACCCCGGCGGCCGCCGCGGCCCCCGGTCCGTTCGACGCGGCAACCGCCGCGGCTCCGGCCAACCTGCGCGAAGGCGCAATGGTCATCAAGTGGAAAGCCGACGGCAGCTACGACACGCTCCGGCCCGGAACCAACCGGCTGATGTGCTACGACCAGTCCGGCGATGCCGGCGAGCAGCCGATCTCGTCGCAGTGCACGAGCGTGGGCAATCTCGACCGCGTCAAGCAGAACAAGATCTACGAAGCGAAGATCGCCGATCGCACGGCCCGCGAAGCGGCCTTGACTGAGCTCGAGAAGGCCGGCACGCGCGTGAAACCGGAATTCGGCTCGGTGTTCTACACACGGCAGGGGAAGGACGCCACGGCGATGCGCCTGCACGTGACGATCGCGGTCCCGAACGCCACGGCGGCCTCGCTGGGCATTCCGGACAACAACAAGATGGGCGGCGCCTACATCATGGGTGCGGGCACGACGGCCGCGCACATCATGACGCCGGGATCCTAAGAGGTCCTGGGGACTTGGGGACTTGGGGACTTGGGGACTTGGGGAGATGCTCTTCAAGCCCTCAGGCCCCCAAGACGTCAAGCCCTCGTGATCAGCGCCACCGCATGGCAAGCCATTGCCTCGCCGCGGCCCATGCTATCGACGCCTTCGTTGGTCTTCCCCTTCACGCTCACCGCCGACACGTCCACGCCCAGCGCGGCGGCCAGATTCTCGCGCATCGCCTGCAAGTACGGCAGCAGCTTCGGCTTCTGCGCGATCACCGTCACATCCACATTCGACACGCGATAGCCCGCGGCGTGCACGTGCATCATGGCGCCGCGTAGCAGCGCCATGCTGTCGGCGCCCTTCCACTTGGGGTCGGTGTCGGGAAACAGCCGGCCAATGTCGCCAATCGCCGTGGCACCAAGCACCGCGTCAGTGACCGCGTGGCACACGATGTCAGCGTCGGAGTGACCCTCGAGGCCGCGCTCGAACGGAATGGTCACGCCGGCAAGAATCAACGGCCGGCCCTCGACCAGCCGATGCAAATCGTAGCCGTTGCCGACGCGGATCACCCCGGCAGCACCAGAGTGCTGCCCTTCTGGCACGGAGCGTCGCCGTGCTTCCGCAAGATCTTCTGGTGTCGTCACTTTGATATTCCCCGCCTCGCCTTCGATAATCGGCACCGGCAGGCCGAGCCGCTCGACGAGCATGGCCTCATCGGTCGCGTCAATGGCGTGGCCGGCCTCGAGCGCGCGGGCCAGGACCTCGCGGCGGAACGCCTGCGGTGTCTGCGCCAGGAAGATGGAGTCTCTGGGAATCGTCGCGGTGATCGGCCACGAGCCATCGGCTACACTCGCGCCCGCCTGCTTGACGGTGTCGCGGACCGGCATCGCGGCGATCGCCGCGCCGTGCGCCGCCGCGGCATCAATCGCGCGCGCAATCACGCCGGCCGTCACAAACGGCCGCGCCGCATCGTGAATCACGATGATGCCGGCGCCGGCGGAGGTCTTC
>CAMBHC010000236.1 GCA_945866285.1 Candidatus Sulfopaludibacter sp. SbA3
GTGCGGTTCCCCGGGTTGATCTCCGCGCTCACCGTGCCCTCTGGCGGCACCTCGGACTACGCGCCCGAGATGATTCATGCCGCCGCCAAAGGCGAGCCGTACGCCTGCTTCGTCCGGCCCGACACGCGCATCCCGTTCATGGCGATGCCCGACGGGGTTGAAGCCTTGTTGCGGCTGGCCGCGGCACCGAAAGCCGCGCTCACGCGCACGGCCTATAACCTGGCCGCGTTTAATCCCTCGGCCGAAGAAGTGCGGCAGGAAGTGGTGCGCGCCTTTCCCGGCGCCAACATCACCTGGCAGAACGATCCCAAGCGGCAGGGCATTGTCGATTCGTGGCCCGAAGATGTGGATGACAGCGCCGCCCGCGCCGACTGGGGCTTCAAGCCGGCCTACGATTTCACGCGCGCCTTTCGCGATTACCTGATCCCGACGATCGGGTCCCGCTATGCGAAATAGGGCACTGCTGCTGTTGGCTCTTGCTGGAGTGCCCGTAATGCTCACCGCCCAGACACCCGTTGACCCGATGCGCCGCGTCGCGGAGCGATACGTGAAGCTCGTGCTCGCCGTCGGACAGCACGACGCCGACTACGTGGATGCCTTCTACGGTCCGGCGGAGTGGCGCAAGGCGGCCGAGGCTGAGAAGCTCACGCTGGCGGTGATCGATCAGCAGGCTGAAGCGCTCGAGAAGGACCTGTTGGCAGTCACCGCTCAGCCTGCCTCGCCGAAGCCTGGCGAAGGCGGGGATGCCGAGTTGTGGACCCTGCGCCGGCAATACCTGACCCGGCAGATGTCGGCACTGCGAGCCCGGGTGTCGATGCTGCAGGGCAAGCGCCTGACCTTCGACGAAGAATCGCGCGCGCTCTATGACGCGGTGGCCCCGACGCAGACCGAAGCCGAGTTCGAGGCGGTACTCAAGCAGCTCGAGGCGCGTCTGCCCGGCGACGGCACGCTGCTCGAGCGCTACGACCGGTTCAAGCAGGCCTTCGTCATCCCCACCGCCAAGGTTGACCGCGTGTTCCGCGAAGCCATCCGCGCGTGCCGCGATCGGACGATGGCGCATGTGGAGTTGCCGGTGGAGGAGCGCTTCACGGTGGAGTACGTGACCGGGAAATCGTGGTCTGGTTACAACTGGTACCAAGGTGGCTACAAGAGCCTGATCCAGGTGAACACCGACCTGCCGATTTACATCGATCGCGCGATCGACCTCGCGTGCCACGAGGGCTATCCCGGCCATCACGTCTACAATGTGCTGCTCGAGAAGAACCTGGTCCGCGATCGCGGCTGGATTGAATACACCGTCTACCCGTTGTTCTCGCCCCAGTCGCTGATTGCCGAGGGCACGGCCAACTACGGCATCGAGGTCGCGTTATCGCCGGCCGAGCGCATCACCTTCGAGAAGGACGTGCTGTTCCCGCTGGCGGGCCTCGATGCCAAGCGCGTGCAGGAGTACTACGATGTGCTGGCGCTGGTCGATCGCCTGTCGTACGCGGGCAACGAAGCGGCCCGTCGCTACATTGACGGCACGATCGATCGCGCGGGTGCGGCCGCATGGCTTGAGAAGTACGCGCTGTATACGGCGCCTCGCGCCGAGCAACGCGTGAAGTTCATCGACCAGTACCGCAGCTACG
This sequence comes from Candidatus Sulfopaludibacter sp. SbA3, assembly GCA_945866285.1. Taxonomy (GTDB): domain Bacteria; phylum Acidobacteriota; class Vicinamibacteria; order Vicinamibacterales; family UBA2999; genus 12-FULL-67-14b. The sequence continues at coordinate 1,629 of CAMBHC010000236.1, forward strand.
TGATCAACTACAACCTGGGCAAGGACCTGATTCGCGCCTACCTCACGCGCCAGGCCGGCCGCGGCGCGTCGCTACCGAAGCAGTGGGCCGAGTTTGCCGCGCTGTTGTCGTCGCCGCGATTGCCCTCGGGACTCAAGTGACACCACGAAGGACGCGAAGGTCTAACCACGAAGGACGCAAAGAATAGTTAGGTTGGTTCGTCGGCTTCGTGATGTCTCTTCGTGTGCTTCGTGGTTGCATTCATGCGTGTGATTGAAATTTCGGAATTCGGCGGACCAGACGTCTTGAAGGTGGCCGAACGCCCGGATCCGGTCGCCGGCCCCGGTGAAGTGCTCATCGCGGTCGTCGCCGCTGGTGTCAATCGCCCCGACGTGATCCAGCGGCTCGGCAAGTATCCGCCGCCCCCGGGCGCGTCAGACTTGCCCGGACTCGAGGTCGCCGGGACCATTGTGGCCCTTGGCCCTGGCGTATCGGGCTTCGCGGTCGGGGACGAGGTGTGCGCGCTCGTGGCGGGTGGCGGGTATGCCGCCCTGGTGAATGTGCCACAAGAGCAGGTCCTGCCCATTCCGCGCGGGCTCTCCATGATCGAAGCCGCGGCGATTCCCGAGACCTATTTCACGGTCTGGACCAACGTGTTCGAGCGCGGCGAGCTGACGCGCGGCGAGTCGATCCTGATCCACGGCGGCACCAGTGGCATCGGCACGACGGCGATCCAGCTGGCTCACGCCTTTGGGGCGCACGTGCTGACCACGGCCGGCAGCGACGAGAAGTGCGAAGCCACGATCAAGCTCGGCGCCGCGCATGCCTTCAACTACAAAGGCATTGATTGGGTCGCTGCCGCCAAGGCCGCGACCGACGGCCGCGGCGTTGACGTCGTGCTCGACATCGTCGGCGGCGACTACATCGCGCGTAACCTCGAGGCGTTGGCGGTCGAAGGCCGCCTGATTCAGATTGCCTTCCTCAAGAGCGCGAAGGCTGAGCTCGACTTCTCGGTGATGATGCGCAAGCGGCTCTGGATTACCGGTTCGACGCTTCGCCCCCGTACGCCGGCGCAGAAGGGCGTGATCGCCAAGCAGTTGCATCAGCGCGTGTGGCCGCTGCTCGAAGCGCGCACGGTCCGGCCGATTATTCACCAGGTGTTTCCGCTGGCGCAGGCCGCCGACGCCCACCGGCTCATGGAGGCTGGCACTCACATTGGAAAGATCGTCCTCGAAGTCTGAGCACGAAGAGCTCTTCACGCCGCGCTTCTTCTTGATGTGCAGCTACAGCTTTACGGTCTTCATGTCCGCGTTTCAGTTGTTGCCGGTCGCGCCGTTCCACATTCTGGCGCTTGGCGGCACCGCCAGTGAAGCGGGACTCTTCCTCGGCTTCCTGACCTACGCGTCCGCGGTGTCGGCACCTATTACGGGCGCCATGGGCGACCGGCTGGGTAAGCGGCGCATCCTGATCGTGGCGAGCCTGGCCATCACCGTGTTCTCGCTGCTGTACGCGGTGGCGCCGTCGTATCACATCATCCTTGGACTCGTGCTTGTCCACGGCGTGTTCTGGTCGGGGTTGCTGTCGTCATCCAGCGCCTACGTCACCGACATCGTGCCGAAGTCGCGCCGGGCCGAGGGCCTGGGCTATGCCGGGTTTGCCAGCATCCTCGCCGTGGCGGTGGCACCGTGGATTGGGCTGTGGGTGTTCGACCGCGGTGGCTGGACGCTGCTGTGTCTCGAGATGGCCGGGCTGAACCTGATCATGGCGTTCATTGCCTGGCGGCTGCCGCCCGATACCCGGCGCGAGATGCCGCCCCTGTCGCTGAAGCCGGCCGACCTCGTGGAGTGGCGCGTCATCATTGGCGCCGTTACCCTGTTCCTTTATTCGTTCAGCTACGGCGGCATCACCAGCTTCGTCGCCGTGTATGCCGAGCAGGTAGGCGTCACGCCCCGGGCGCTGTTCTTCACCGCGTTCTCGGTCGCCATTATCGCGACGCGCCCCTTCATCAGCCGTTATGCCGATCGGATTGGCCACGCGCGGGTGATCGTGCCATGCCTCGGCATGATGGTGGTGGGCATCGCCGTGCTGGTGTTTGCCTCCACCCGGATGACGTTTGTGCTGTCGGCGGTGCTGTTCGGCGTTGGCTTCGGCTCGGCCTATCCGGTCTTCGTCGCGCACCTGATGCACCACGTGCCTGACCACCGCCGGGGCGCGACGTTCGGCGCGTTGATTGGCGCGTTCGACACCGGCATTGGCACCGGGTCGATCTCGATCGGCTGGCTCAGCGAGCACTACGGGTTTGGCCGCGCGTTTGCGGTGGCCGGTGCCCTGGCGCTGCTCTCAATTCCGTATTTCCTCTACATGGAGAAACGACAGTGGACTACGTCCGCCTTGGCACCACCGGCCTGAAGGTCTCGCGACTCTGTCTCGGCACCATGACCTACGGCACGCCGAACTGGCGATCGTGGGTCCTGGACGAGGCCGCCAGCCGCCCGTTCTACCAGCGGGCCATCGAGCATGGCATCAACTTCTTCGACACCGCCGACATGTACTCCAAGGGCATGAGCGAAGAAGTGCTCGGTCGTGCGATCAAGGACCTGACCCGGCGAGAAGAGGTGGTCATCGCCACCAAGGTGTTCTATTCGGTCACTGACCATCCCAATAGTCGCGGCTTGTCGCGCAAGCACATCATGGCGGCGATTGACGGCTCGCTGAAGCGGTTGGGGACGGACTACGTCGATCTCTACCAGATTCATCGCTACGACGACCACACGCCGATCGAAGAGACGCTCGAAGCCCTGCATGATGTGGTGAAGGCGGGGAAGGCCCTGTACATCGGCGCATCGAGCATGTATGCCTGGCAGTTTGCCAACATGCTGGCCACCCAGCGCCTGCACGGCTGGACGCGGTTCGTGTCGATGCAGAATCACTACAACCTCGTGTATCGCGAAGAGGAACGCGAGATGTTCCCGCTGTGCGCGGCCGAGGGCATTGGCGTGATCCCGTGGAGCCCGCTGGCGCGCGGCTTCCTGGCCGGCAACCGCAAGCGCGGCAGCAAGGACGCGTCGCTGCGTGAGCAGCACGACGGCTATGGCCACAGCCTCTACTACGCGGACAGCGACTACGACGTCGCCGAGCGAGTCGTGGAAGTGGCAAAGCAGAAGGGCGTGCTGCCGATTCAAGTGGCGCTCGCGTGGGTCGCCAACCGTCCAGGCGTGACGGCGCCGATCATCAGTGCGACGAAGATCGAGCAGTTGGATCAGCTCATCGCCGGTCTCGACGTCAAGCTGACCGCAGACGAGCAGAACGCCGTCGAAGAGGTCTACGTGCCACACCCGGTGCTGGGCATCGACCCGTGACCCTTAGGCGGCCATTCGT
>CAMBHC010000237.1 GCA_945866285.1 Candidatus Sulfopaludibacter sp. SbA3
CATCGGCCTGACGGTCGGCAGGGTCTCGACGGCAGCAGACGTGACGGCGGCTATGGCCGCGTCCGAGATTGACGGCGGTTCGTATCTCGGAATCGGGTTGTACGACGGTGCCGGACCAGGCGGGGCCCACCGGCTCGTGAAGCTCGCTCCCGCGAGGGCGCCGGGAATGGACGGCTGCAGGGGGCGTCCCGGCAACACGTCAGAGGTATGCAGCGTCAGCTCGGGTGCGGGGCCGCTGCCAAGCGCGTCGCCCAGGGCGTGACGCACCATCTGGTGCACCATCGACTGCTCGCGGAACCGCACTTCCGCCTTCGTCGGGTGCACGTTGACGTCCACGCGGTCCGGCGGGATCTCGAGGAACAGGTGCACCTCGGGACTGCGTTCCTTGTTGGTCGCGACGCTGTACGAATCGAGGATCGCGTGGGCGATGGTGCGGTCCTTCACGATGCGCCGGTTCACGAACACATGCTGCGGACCGCGAACCGGGCCCTGCTCGGCCAGCGCGGCGATGAAGCCGTGCAGGCGCAGGCCGCCGAACTCGCGGTCGACGGCGACCAGGTCCTGGCGGTCACCATACAGCTGGTACAGCCGATCAGACAGGCTCGCGACCGGCGGCACGGCGAGCACCTTGCGGCCGGTGCTGATGAGCGTGAACCCAACCTCGGGATAGCACAGCGCCAGTTGCGTGACGCAGCGTGACACCTGAGCGGCCTCGGCCGCGTCCGACTTCAGAAACTTCCTCCGCGCCGGCAGGTTGTAGAACACGTCGGCGACTTCCGCGAGGGTACCCTCGGGCCCGCCCGCCTCGACCACCGACTCGATGATGCCGGCGTTGACCCGAATCTCAGTCCCGCTGTCGCTCCCCCGGGCTCGCGTTCGCAAGCGGAAGTGCGAGACCGAGGCCATCGACGGCAACGCCTCGCCCCTGAAGCCAAGCGTGACAATGGCGCCCAGGTCGTCGGCGTGCTTGATCTTGCTGGTCGCATGCCGCTCGAGACACAACCGGGCATCAGCCGGGTCCATGCCGATGCCATCGTCCTCAACGCGAATCAGCTTCTTGCCGCCGTATTCGACGGTGATGGTGAGACGTGTCGCCTGGGCGTCGATCGCGTTCTCGACCAGTTCCTTGACGACCGAGGCGGGACGCTCAACGACTTCACCGGCCGCGATCTGGTTGGCGAGATCTTCGGGCAGCCGGGTGATGCGGCCCACCTACCACCACCCCGACTTCCGGAACCACGCGAACAACCCGGCGCTGCAGAGCACCATGGCGGTGATGATCTCCCAGAACAGGTATTCGGGATTGCCGAGCAACGTCGGCAGCGGCACGTTCATGCCGAACAATCCGGTGATGACGGTCATGGGACCAAACAGGGCCGCGATGACGGCGAGAACCTTCGAGACGTCGGCCAGGCGATTCGACACGCTCGCCAGGTGCGCATCCAGGATGCCGGTGACCCGGTCATGAAACATGATGCCGTCGTCTGCCATCCGCGCGAACTGATCGTAGACATCACGGAACCGGTAGGCCATTTCCTGGTTGATGATGTCGTACTCGCGACGGGCCAGGCGGCCGACTGCGTCGCGTTGTGGCACGAGGATGCGCCTCAGTGCCGTAATGTCGCGCTTGACGCCGAGAATCTCCCCAACCGTCGACTCGGTCACGTTTTCGATGACCCGCTCTTCGATGACGTCGAGCCGCTCCTCGACCTCGTCCATCTCGGGCCGGTAGTGTTCGACCATGCTGTCGACAATCCGGTGAAAGAGCGCGATGGCACCTTCGGCCAGGATGTGATCGGTGCGTCCGCACAACTCGGCGACGTGAGCGATGCTGCGGCGCTGGCCGTCGTGGACCGTGACCAGGAGGTTGGGCGACAGGAAGAAGTCGGTTTCCGTGGTGTCGAACCTGTGCTCCGCGGCAGGAAAATTGATGCCGTGGAGCACGACGTCCAGATACCTGCCGTAGCTTTCGACTTTCGGGTTGGTTTCCCGCTGCACCGCGGCCTCGACCGCGAGTTCGTGCAGGCCGAGCTGGTCGCGCATGACGACCGAATCGGCCGCCGTCGGCTCCGTCACATCCGCCCACACCACGACCCCGCTGTCCGGAGACAGCCAGGCCGTGTCGAGACGGTCCACCACTGCGGTGCGACCGTCTCTGTGGACGAAGTAGCGAATCAATCGCCGACCTTGACGCTCAGGGCCGCCTGCGCCGCCGCCAGGCGTGCCACCGGCACGCGGTACGGCGAGCAGCTCACGTAGTCGAGACCGACCTGGTGGAAGAAGTGGATGGACGACGGATCGCCGCCATGCTCACCACAAATCCCGAGCTTGAGACTGGGATTGGCGACGCGGCCCTTGGCCACGGCCATCGAGACCAACTGGCCGGTGCCGGCGGCGTCGAAGGTCGCAAACGGATCGCGCTCCAGGATCTTCTTGTCCTGGTAGACGCGCAGGAACTTGCCCACGTCATCACGCGAGAAGCCGAACGTCATCTGCGTGAGGTCGTTGGTGCCGAACGAGAAGAACTCGGCCTCCATCGCCACTGCATCAGCCGTCAGCGCACCACGCGGCACTTCGATCATGGTACCGACGAGATACTTGATCTTGATGCCCTGTTCCTTGAGCACCTGCGCCGCGACGCGATGGACCACGGCCTTCTGGTCGCGCAGCTCGCGCACGTCGCCCACCAGTGGAATCATGATCTCGGGGACGACCTTGAGGCCTTCCTTGTTCAGCTTGCAGGCCGCTTCCATGATCGCGCGGGTCTGCATTGCGGTGATCTCGGGATAGGTGATGCCGAGGCGGACGCCGCGGTGACCGAGCATCGGGTTGAACTCGTGCAACTGCTCCACGCGCGACAGCAGCGCCTTCTTCTCATCCAGTGCCTTACCCGTGACGCCCTTGGTCTCCATGACGGCGACTTCCACCATCAGATCCTCGCGCTTGGGCAGAAACTCATGCAGCGGCGGATCGATCGTCCGGATGGTCACGGCCGTACCCTTCATGGCCTTGAACACGCCGTAGAAGTCCTCGCGCTGCATCGGCAGCAGCTCATCGAGCGCCTGGCGCCGGTCAGCCTCGGTCTCGGCCAGGATCATGCGCTGCACGATCGGGATGCGGCCTTCTCCGAAGAACATGTGCTCGGTGCGGCAGAGCCCGATCCCGCGCGCCCCGAAGGCATAAGCAATCTCGGCCTGGTCGGGCTGGTCGGCGTTCGCGCGCACGCCCAGCCGGCGGAACTTATCAGCCCATCCGAGCAGCGTATGGAAACGCTGATAAATCGGCGAGTCCGCCGGCTTCATCTTGCCGGCTATCACCTGCAGAATCTCGCTCGGCTGCGATGCCACCTTGGCAATCTTCACCTCGCCGGTCAGGCCGTCGAACGCGACATAGTCGCCTTGCTTCACGGTCTGGCCGTTGACGGTGAACGTCTTGCCATGCTCGTCGATGCGCAGCTCGCCCGCGCCGACAATCGACGGCTTGCCCATCTGTCGCCCGACGACGGCGGCGTGAGAGGTCATGCCGCCGGTGGCGGTGAGAATGCCCTGCGACACCCACATGCCGTGAATGTCGTCGGGAGCCGTCTCGCGGCGAACCAGGATGACCGGCTCGCCCTTGTCGGACCACTCGACGGCGGTCTCCGACGTGAACACCACCTTGCCACAGGCCGCGCCGGGTGAGGCCGGCAGGCCGCGGGTCACCGTCGGCAGGCTCTCCCATTCCTTCTGGTCAAAGCCAGGCGCGAGCAACTGTGACAGCGCTTCGGGATCGACCAGCAGGATGGCTTCCTTCGGCGTGACCAGTTTTTCCTTGGCCATGTCGGTGGCGATCACAACAGCGGCATAGCCGGTGCGCTTGCCGCTGCGCGTCTGCAGCATGTAGAGCTTCTCGTCCTGGACCGTAAACTCGAAGTCCTGGATGTCCTTGTAATTCCGCTCGAGCCGCGTCGTGATGTCGCGCAGTTGCTTGTACGCCTTCGGCATCACGCGTTCGAGCTCGATGATCGGCTGCGGCGTGCGAATGCCGGCCACGACGTCCTCTCCCTGTGCGTTGATCAGGAACTCGCCGAAGAATTCCTTGGCACCGGTGGCGGGGTTACGCGTGAAGCCCACGCCGGTGCCTGAGCGGTCGCCGGTGTTGCCGAACACCATCATCTGGATGTTGACGGCGGTGCCGATCGCATCCGGGATGTCGTAGATGCGGCGATATTCCCTGGCGCGGGCGTTGTTCCACGATCGGAACACGGCGTTGCGCGCGCCGCGCAGTTGATCCATCGGATCCTGCGGGAACGGCTTCTTGGTCTTGTCCCTGACGACCTTCTTGTAGGCGGCCACCACTTCCTGCAGGGCGGCCTCATCGAGGTCGGTATCCATCTGCGCGCCCTTGGCGTGCTTGATGGCTTCGAATTCGGGCTCGAACGCCGCCTTCGGAATTTCGAGGACGACGCTGCCGAACATCTGCATGAAGCGGCGATAGCTGTCGAACGCGAAGCGGCCATTGCCGGTCCACGCCTTCAGGCCTTCGACGGTCGCGTCGTTGAGGCCGAGATTGAGGATGGTGTCCATCATGCCGGGCATCGAGAACTTCGCGCCCGAGCGTACCGACACCAGCAGCGGCTTCTTGATCGACCCCAGGGTGGCCCCGGCGGCCTTCTCGAGCTTGCGCAGCTGGGTGACCATCTCAGTCTCGATGTTGAGCGGCAGCTTGCTGTGGTTGGCGTAGTAGAGATTGCAGGCGTCCGTGGAAATGGTGAACCCGGCGGGCACCGGCAGGCCGGCGTTGGTCATCTCGGCGAGACCCGCGCCCTTGCCGCCCAGCGTGTCCTTCATGGACCGGTCGCCATCAGCCTTGCCGTTGCCGAAGAAATACACAAACTTCTTGGGGCCCCTGGCTGCGGGCACGGCCTTGGAAGCCAGGGCCTTGGATTTCACGGCCTTGGATTTCGCGGCCTTGGCCTTCGCCGGCTTGGCCTTCGAGGCC
>CAMBHC010000238.1 GCA_945866285.1 Candidatus Sulfopaludibacter sp. SbA3
CCACCCATTCAAATCAAACGCTCGCTTCACCTGTGACAGGTCGCTCGGGCTAACCAACGACTGTTCGTAGGTCAGCAGCCCGGCCACGAGGGCGACGCCCACCAGATAGATAGCACCAAGCGGCACCAGCCACGCGAGTGCCGCCATGCCGACGATGGTGGCGACGTGCATCACCCGCGAGATCACCAGCGACCGGGCAATGCCGAAGCGCACGGGGATGGAGTTCAGCCCATTGGCGCGGTCGAACTCGACGTCCTGGCAGGCATAGAGAATGTCGAACCCGCCGACCCACAGGCCGATGGCGAGACCGAGCAGCCACGGCTCCCCTCCCCAACGCCCGCCGGCCGCAAGCCATCCGCCGACCGGCGCCACGGCCATGGCCAGGCCGAGGAACGCTTGCGTATACGAGGTGAACCGCTTGGCAATCGAGTACCAAAATACGATTCCCAGGGCCACGGGCGACAGCCAGCCGCACACCGCGTTGAGCTGCACCGACGCGAAGATGAAGATGACCGCGGACAGGACGACAAAGACGGTGGCCTCGCCACGTGACATGGCGCCGCGCGGAATCTCACGCATGGCGGTCCGTGGGTTGAGCGCATCGAACCGCGCGTCAACCAGGCGATTGAAGCCCATGGCCGCGCTGCGTGCCGACACCATAGCCACCATCACCCACGCGACCTGGCTCCAGTAGAACGGCGCCTCGCGCCAGGCGAGCAACGCCCCGGTCAGCGCAAACGGCAACGCGAACACCGAATGGCTGAAACGGACGAACGACAAATAGGTGAGGAGTCGGTTAGGTGCCACGGGTGCCAGGGGTGCCAGGGGTGCCAAGGTGCTTGATGCGAGAGGAATCGATTCCACTCACCAGATACTCCTCAATATCATCCACCGGGCCGGGCAGTTCGATGGCCAGAATTTCGGCGCGCTTGCCGGGGGTGAGCGATCCCAGGTCGCCATCCAGGCCCAGTCCGCGAGCGCCGATCAGCGTGGCGCTCTCCAACAGCTTCCGCGCCGGCACTAAGGGCGCCATCCGTCGCATGGCCTTGAGCTCGCTGAACAGGTTCAAGTCCTCGACGCTGGCCAGGCTGTCAGTACCCACGGCGACGGCGACACCTGACCGGTAGAAGCGCTCGATGGGGGGTTGGCCCACGCCGACCCACTCGTTGCTTCGTGGACAGGTGACCAGCGTGGCACCAATCGCCGCGAGCCGTGCGAGTGCCGCATCGTCGAACTGGACACCATGAACCACGAGGGTGCGCGCATCGATCACACCGAGGCGGTCCAGGTACTCCACGGGCCCGCACGCCGGGACCGTCCAGTCGTCACGCCAGACACCAATGAATTCGAGCATGCCTCGCCACGGTCCGGTACCCGCGGCCAGAAACTCTGTCTCTTCCGGCGATTCACCGAGGTGGACGCTCATGATGCGGCAAGCCGAGGCGCTGACTTCGGCACGAATCGCCTGGAACAATTCCGGCGCGGTCGAGTACGGCGCATGTGGCGCCAGCGACACGCGGCCACCGGCGGCAGCCCTGGCGTCGCGCGAGCGCTCGATCAGCGCGCCGTCCCGTTCCTTGAAGCCAAGCAGTTCGTGAAACACCACGCCGTCCAGTCCGGCGTCGCGCATGGCGGCCGGCGAGGCCAGCGAGTTACTGATGTCGCCAATCGCAACGGTCCCACTTGCGTGTAACTCGTGGATGGCTGTGCGCAACGACGCCAACACTGCCGGGTCATCCGGGCGCTCGATGCCGCCCCGCGTCGCCACCAATTGTTTCACCCAGTCGGTGAACTTCGCGGCCGGCGGCACGCGCCCACGGAGCCACGAGAGTTCCAAGTGAATGTGCGCGTTAACGAGGCCTGGCATCAGGACGACGTTGCCGAGATCCCGGTTCCCGACTCCCGGCCTGTCCTGGGCGGAGTCGAGGAGTTCCCGACTGCCGGCAGCCACGATCCGTCCGGCCTCCACGATCACGACGCCGTCTCTGATCGGCGGCCGATCGATCGGGCAGACCCAGGCTGCCCGGTAGGCGGTCATGCGACCGGCGACGCCGGTGGCTGCGAACGCTGCCGCTTGCCGGCGGCGCTGCGGGCTGGATAGTTAACGAGCTCGACGGGCACCGAGGTATCGCCCGCTTCGCGCGCCGTCGACAGTTCGAGGGTGCGTGGCACGTGGTGCTCCCGGAAGAATGGTTCGCCCAGAATCTCGTAGTGCATGTTGCGACGCTTGGCGGCGAAGCCGGCGTCCTCGGCGTTACGGACGATTTCGACCTCGTCCATGCAATAGACGGCGCCGGCCGCCCGCACGACGTTCTCTTCGATCATCACGCTGCCCATGTCGTTGGCGCCAAAGGCCAGGCTCAACTGACCCACCTTGCCACCCTGGGTGACCCACGAGGCCTGGAGGTTGTCGAAGTTGTCGAGCACCAGGCGAGCGATAGCCAACGTGCGCAGGTACTCGATGCCGGTCGCTTCGCGACCGCCACGTTCGGTATGTTCGGGCTGGTAGCTCCACGCAATAAACGCGGTGAAGCCACCGGTTTCGTCCTGCAGGTCGCGCAGCCGCACCATGTGCTCGAGTCGCTCTTCGTCGGTTTCGACCGTGCCGTACATCATCGTCGCGGTGGTGCGCAGGCCAGCCTGGTGCGCGTGACGCATGACGCCGAGCCATTCGTCGGACGACGCCTTGGCAAAGCAATTCAGCAGCTTGCGGACGCGATCCACCAGGATCTCGGCACCGCCGCCGGGCACGCTGTCGAGTCCCGACGCAATCAGGCGCTGGATCACTTCCGGCACCGGCAACTTCGAGGTACGCGAGATGTGCAGCACTTCAGGCGGCGACAGCGCGTGCAGCTTGAAATCCGGGAACCGCTCTTTCACGCCGCGGAACAGGTCCTCGTACCAGGCGAGCGGCAAGTCGGGGTTGTGTCCGCCCTGCAGCAATAGCTGCCCACCGCCGAGCGCTTGCGTCTCTTCGATTTTCTTGTAGATTTCGTCGAAGCCCAGCACGTAGCCTTCGCCATGCCCCACCTCGCGATAGAACGCGCAGAAGTTGCAGCGGGCCACGCACACGTTGGTGTAGTTGACGTTGCGATCGATGATGTAGGTGACGACGTCCTCGGGATGCTTGCGGCGGCGTACACCGTCGGCCATCCGGCCCAGCCAGTAGGTGGGGGCATGACGATAAAGCTGCAGCGCCTCGTCTGGGGTCAGACGGCCGCCCGTTTCAATTCGCTGCTCGAACGCCTTGAGGTTCATCGTCTAGGAATAGAAATTCAGCGGTTTGAGCGCAGGTGCCAGGCCGAGGTCGACGGCCAGTTCGTGAAAGCGCCGTAACCCGGCGGCTTCACGTTCGCCCAAGCCATATTTGAGATTATCACGCAGATAGCGCAACGCCCGGTCGGTCCGGTCGGCGTCGCCCCCGCCCACCTGTGCGGCAATCCGCGCGAGGTTGGCCCCACCCTGTTCGCGGGCCTGCCGCAAGGCTGAGCAGTGGGCTGGCGAGACCACGCCCTGGCGGCCAGTCCACATGGCATAGACAAATGGCAGGCCAGTCAGGGCGTGCCATTCGCCCCCGAGATCGATCTTGGTCAAGCCGAGCGCGCCGGCGTCGATGGCCATGGCCGGGTCGCCAATCACCAGCGCTGCGTCAGCACGCGCCAGCATGGCCGAGAGATTCGGCTCGGCCGGCGTGAACGCCGGGGCAATGCCCCATCGCTTCGCACACAGGATTCGCGTCAGCGCCACCGACGTGCGCGAGCTCAGGTCAAGGGCGATGGTTTGCACCTGTTCGATCGGCTTCTGCGAGAACACCGCCACCGACGCGACATTGCCTTCGGATGCAATCGCCACACCCGGCACGATCCAATAGTCGTCGGCGCCGCGAAGAAACTCGATGGCCGGGATCAGCCCGAGATCGACCTGCCCCTCGTGCAGCAGCGTCGCGCACTTCGCGGGGACGTCAAACCGAAGGTCAAACTGATCGGGGAGGGCCTCAAGGCCATACACCAGCGGCTTCGTGTTGAGGTACGAGACCGCGCCGAGGCGGAGTGCCGTCATGCCGGTGTGGATCGCTCGCGCGGCTGGAAGCCCGCCGCGGCGATGTTTCTCGTCACGTCCTCGAGTGAGGTGCGGCGGCGTCCCAGCGTCTCGTCATCGGTCACCGCGACGCGGTCCAGGTCGTTGGCGCCAAAGGTCAGCGCGACCTGCGCCAGCTTGGGACCGTACTGCGCCCAATCCACCTGCACGTTCGGCAGGCCCGGCAAGGCCAGCCTCGCGAGCGCCACGGCTCGCACATCGTCATACCCGGTGGTGGGCACGGCAACAGACTGCTCGCGCGACAGTGGTGCAATCGTGGTCAGCCACGGAAAGCGAGCCGCGAGTGCGCGCGCCTGCATGAGCATGGCCGTCCGGCCCGCGGCGTTGGGCTTCTGCAACGACAGGCATTGAACCTGGAGGCCAGCGTCCTGGCAAGCCTGCAGCGCGGCCTCCGGCTTGCTGAGAAGGTCCAGCGGCGCTTCGACAATGGCGGCAAGGCCGGCGGCCTTCAGCTGTCGCAAAACATCGGTGAGATCGCCCCACCCGCGCTCGATGATGTCGGCAAGCGAGAAGCCGGTCAGCATCGAGGTACCTGCCGTGGCCTTTGCCCTCGCGATCACATCGACGGTCTCCGGCAAAGTCACCGACGTCTGCGTGATTCGCACCTCGGCACCCGTGGCACCATTGGCACTATGGGCACCCTTGGCATCCGCCTTCGCTCGCTCGTCTTCAGGCGAGCTATGGTGAGACCTCGCCGAAGCGGCCTCCGGCCGCGAAGGCGGGCCATGAAGTGCCCCGACCCGCACAAACGTCACCACGTCGCCGACCCGGGCGCGCCGTACTTCGTCGGCGAGCATGCCGAGCGACAGGATGTCGGCCGTGGCGAGCTCGTCGAGCTCCGCCGC
>CAMBHC010000239.1 GCA_945866285.1 Candidatus Sulfopaludibacter sp. SbA3
GTCGCCTGGCGTTAAGTAGAACTTCTCGTAGAACAGCGGGTCGTCCGGGATGTGCATCTTGCGATACACGCCCATCAGCGAGCCGTCAGCGTCGATGATGGCGGCGGTGTTGTGGTACACGCCGGCGGCGCGCTTTTCGAACAGCGACGCGACGATCACCGCGCGGTATTTCTTGGCGAGCTTGCAGAACGCGTCGGTCGACGGACCGGGGATGCTCTCGGCCAGCGCGAAGAACCGATGCTCCTCGCTTTGGCAGAAGTACTGCGACCGGAACAACTCCTGCGTGCAGACGATCGTCGCGCCCTTCTTCAGGGCGCGCTCGAGCAGCAGCAACTGCTTCGCGAGGTTCTTCCTGGGGTCTTCGCCGCACGCCATCTGCGTGAGGCCCACTTTCACGGTGGTGGACGAGCTCATGTTGAAATAAAGAATAACGAAAAATGAATAACGAAGGTTGCAATTCGTTCTTCGTTCTTCGTTATTCTTTATTTTCCCTGTTGCATCGCTGACAGGAACTCGGCGTTGGTCTTGGTCTTGCTCATCTTCGACAGCAGCAGTTCCATGGCTTCGACCGCCGACAGCGGCGTCAGCACGCGGCGCAGCACGTAGACGCGGGCGAGGTCTTCCTTCGACAGCAGCAACTCTTCCTTGCGGGTGCCGCTCTTCTGGATGTCGATGGTGGGGAACACGCGGCGGTCGGCAAGCTTGCGGTCCAGGTGCACTTCCATGTTGCCGGTGCCCTTGAACTCTTCGAAGATCACTTCGTCCATGCGCGAGCCAGTGTCGACCAGCGCGGTGGCGACGATCGTCAGCGAGCCGCCTTGTTCGATGTTGCGGGCGGCGCCGAAGAACCGCTTGGGCCGTTGCAGCGCGTTGCTGTCGACACCGCCTGACAGCACCTTGCCCGAGGTCGGGACGATGGTGTTATAGGCGCGGGCGTGTCTCGTGATTGAGTCGAGCAGGATGACGACGTCCTTTTTGTGTTCGACCAGGCGCTTGGCCTTCTCGATCACCATCTCGGCGACTTGCACGTGGCGCTGCGCCGGTTCGTCGAACGTCGACGACACGACTTCGCCCTTCACTGAGCGCTGCATGTCGGTCACTTCTTCGGGCCGCTCGTCGATCAGCAGCACGATCAGGTAGACCTCGGGGTGATTGGTCGTGATGGCGTTGGCAATCGACTGCAGCAGCATGGTCTTGCCGGTGCGGGGCGGCGCCACGATCAGGCCGCGCTGGCCCTTGCCGAGCGGCGTCATCAGGTCCATCACGCGGGTCGACAGGTTCTCGGGGTCAGCCTCAAGATGAATGTGGTCCTGCGGGTAGAGCGGTGTCAGGTTCTCGAAGAACACGCGCTCATTGCCGCGGGCGGGCGGCTCGAAGTTGATCGCCTCGACCTTGATCAGCGCGAAGTAGCGTTCGCCTTCTTTCGGCGAGCGAATCTGTCCGGAGATGGTGTCGCCGGTGTGCAGGTCGAACTTGCGAATCTGGGAGGGGGAGACGTAGATGTCGTCGGGGCCGGCCAGGTAGTTGTAGTCGGGCGCGCGCAGGAACCCGAAGCCGTCGGGGAGCACTTCGAGCACGCCCTCCGAGAAGATCAACCCGGCCTTCTCGGCGCGGGCGCGGAGGATCTCGAAGATCAGCTCCTGCTTGCGCATGCCGGTGGCGCCTGGAATGTCGAGGTCCCTCGCGATCTTGGTGAGCGCCGTGACGCTCATGTCCTTGAGGGTCGACAGGTCCAGCGTCGTCGGTTCGCTGGCGGGGGTTGTCGGCGTTGCTACGGCCGCGTCAGCAGCCTGGCGATCAGCGTCCACAGTGCATCCAATCCTTCACCGGTCTCCGCCGATACGGGCGTGACCGGGCTCGAGTAAAGCCGTTCCAGTTCAGAGAGATGACGATGCCGCTCGGCACGCGTCAGTTTGTCCACCTTGGTGGCCACCACATGGCGCTCAATCCCCATGCGACTCAACCACGTCCAGGCAATGCGATCCGCATCGAGTCCCGGGTGCCGGCTGTCGACCAGCGACAGCACTCCGCAAAAGTGCGGCGCTTTCCGTCCCGAGGCGGCTGCGTCGGGATCCTCTTCGGCATGCCGGCTGCTGAAATACTCAGCGGCGAGCGCGTCGAATTCCTGGCGGCTCTTCTCGCCCCCGCGTGCGTAACCGTAGCCGGGGAGGTCCACCAGGTAAAACGCGGGCCTGCTCTCCACTGCGACCCGGTAGAAGTTCGCCAGGCGCGTCTTGCCGGGAGCGGCGCTCGTCCGGGCGAGTTTCTGCCGGACGAGGGCATTGATCAGTGTCGACTTGCCAACGTTCGAGCGGCCCACCATGGCCAACTCGGGGACGCCGTCGGTCGGGAACCCAGCGGTCCCCGCGGCGCTCGTGACGAACTCGGAATGTACCTTCAAAGACTAGTGCGTAATGGCGTCGGCCGATTCGTCGATGTCGGCATCGGGAGTCGGTGTCAGCGGCGTCAACGGGCCATCGAGCGCAACCTTGAGCACTTCATCCATGTGGCTGACCATGTGGATGTCGAGAAGGTCGAGCACGTTCTTCGGAATGTCGGCCAGGTCCTTCTCGTTGTCTTTCGGCACGAGAATGGTCTTCACGCCGGCGCGGTGCGCGGCGAGCAGCTTTTCCTTGAGGCCGCCGATCGGCAGCACCTTGCCGCGCAAGGTGATTTCGCCGGTCATGGCGACGTCGCGGCGGGCCGGGATGCGCGCGAGCGCTGAAATCAGGGCCGTCGCCAGCGTGATGCCGGCGGAGGGGCCGTCTTTCGGAATGGCGCCTTCGGGGATGTGCACGTGCACGTCCACCTTGCGGTTGAAGTCTTTCGGGATGCCGAAGGCCTCGGCGCGCGAGCGCACGTAGCTCATCGCGGCCTGGGCGGATTCCTGCATCACGTCGCCGAGCTTGCCGGTGAGGATCAGGCGGCCTCGACCTGGCATCAAGGTGCACTCGGTGACCAGGAGTTCGCCGCCGACTTCGGTCCATGCCAGCCCGGTGGTGACGCCGATCTCGTTCGACTCCTCAGCCATGCTCGGTCGGTAGCGCGGCACGCCGAGGTACTCGGTGACCTTCTCGGCGGTGATTACTTCCGAGGTCTGCGGACCCTCGACCACCACCTTGCGGGCGATCTTGCGGCAAATGGCGTTGATCTCGCGCTCGAGGTTGCGGACGCCGGCTTCACGCGTGTAGCGCTGAACCACGTTGGTGAGCGCCTCGTCTGCAAACGTGATGTTCTTCTCGGTGAGGCCCGAGCCTTCCACGGCTTTGCTGACCAGGAAGCGCTTGGCGATCTCGGTCTTTTCCTGCTCGGTGTAACCGGCCAGTTGCAGCACTTCCATGCGGTCGCGCAGCGCCTGCGGAATGGTGTGCAGCACGTTGGCGGTGCAGATGAACATCACGTGCGACAGGTCGTACTCGACGTCGAGGTAGTGATCGGCGAAGGTGTTGTTCTGTTCGGGGTCGAGCACTTCGAGCAGCGCCGCCGAGGGGTCGCCGCGGAAGTCCATCGACATCTTGTCGATTTCGTCGAGCAGGAACACCGGGTTCATGGTCGTGGCCTTCTTCATCATCTGGATGATTTGGCCGGGGAAGGCGCCGATGTAGGTGCGGCGGTGGCCGCGGATTTCGGCTTCGTCACGCACGCCGCCCAATGACAGGCGCACGAACTTGCGGTTCATGGCGCGAGCGATCGACTTGGCGAGCGAGGTCTTGCCGACGCCCGGAGGGCCGACAAACGTGAGGATGGTGGCCTTGGGCTTCTTGACGAGTGCGCGCACCGCGAGGAACTCGAGAATGCGGTCCTTGATTTTCTCAAGGCCGTAGTGATCCTCGTTGAGCACCACTTCAGCGTTCTTGAGGTCGCGGTTTTCCTTGGTCTTCTTGTGCCACGGCACCGCGATCAGCCAGTCGAGGTAGTTACGCGAGACGGTCGCTTCGGCCGACATCGGCGGCATGGCTTCCAGGCGCTTCAGCTCCTGGAAGGCCTTTTCTTCGATGTCCTTGGGCATCCGCGCCTGTTCGATCTTCTTCTTGAGGTCGTCGGCCTCGTTGCCCTTGTCGTCCTTGCGGCCCAGTTCCTTCTGGATCGCCTTCATCTTCTCGTTGAGGTAGTACTCTTTCTGCGCCTTCTCCATCTGCTTCTTGACGCGCGACTGGATGCGGCGGTCAACCTGCAGCTTGTCGACTTCGACTTCGAGAATGCCGGCGATGCGATTGAGGCGTTCGAGCGGCGAGACGATCTCGAGGAGGTTCTGTTTTTCGTCGATGCCGACGAGGAGGTGCGCTGAGATGGTGTCGGCCAGCTTGCCCGGGTCGTCCACCCGCACCGCCGCGATCATCGCGTCGTAGTGCAGGTTGTTCGACAGCTTCACATATTGCTCGAACAGCGTGACCACCTTGGTCATGGTCTGTTCGACGTCGCCGGCCGAGTCCTTCTGCCGCTGCAGCACCTTGACGACCACGCGGTAGAAGCCCTTGTCTTCCTTCCACTCGATCACGCGGGCGCGCTCGACGCCTTCGACCAGCACCTTGATATTGCTGTCGGGCAGCTTCAGGCTCTGCACCACGTTGGCGACGCAGCCCATGGTGAAGATGTCTTCGCCCTTGGGATCATCGGTTGACGCATCGTGCTGCGCCGCCAGGAAGATCCGCTTGTCCTTGCCGAGCGCATGTTCCAGCGCGCGGATGGACGAGGGCCGCCCGATGACGAACGGCATCATCATGTGCGGAAAGACGACGACGTCGCGGAGGGGGACGATCGGGAGGGTCTCGTAAACTTCGACCATAATTTTTGAGGTGCCTAAAGTGCGTACGGTGCCTGAGGAGCGGGTGCCTCAGTGCCTTGGTGCCACGTGCTTGCGGTTAGCCGGCTTTTTCAATGACTTCGAGGCCGGTGTTCTTGCTGATGACCATTTCGCGCGTGATGACCACTT
>CAMBHC010000240.1 GCA_945866285.1 Candidatus Sulfopaludibacter sp. SbA3
GTGCCGATCTCGGCGCAGTATCCCATTGTCGAGATCATCACCGCGCTGCTGTTCTTGCTCGTGGCCTGGCTGACACCGATGGGGCCGCTGCTCGTGAGCCGGTTGGTCCTGGTTGCGATGCTGGTGGCGCTCTTCGGCATCGACCTCGAGCATCAAATCCTGCCGAACTCGATCACGCTGCCAGGCATTGTCGTCGGACTGCTGTTCAGCCTGATTACGCCGCCGGGATGGCAGGACGCGCTGATCGGGGCCGCGTTGGGCGCGGGCATCCTGTATGGCATTGCCGCGGCCTATTACGCGGTGCGCCGCGAAGAAGGCCTGGGCATGGGCGACGTGAAGATGCTGGCCATGGTCGGCGCCTTTCTCGGCTGGAAGGCTGTGCTGGTCACACTGGTGTTGTCGTCGTTGTCAGGCGCTGCCATCGGCCTGGCGCTGATCGCCACGCAACGGGGCGGGATGAAACTGGCACTACCGTTCGGGACGTTCCTCGCGCTCGGGACGCTCGCCGCCATGCTGGCCGGCGAGCCACTGATCGCCTGGTACGCCGGATTCTTCTAGGCCACCGATGACTCCGAAAGGCCACAGCGTGGCACCGATTCGATACCGGTATTTGACCGTGAGGCCATGCAAACACTGACCACCGCCGGGCCTGCGCTCCTCGGTCTGGCACTGATTATTGCGATGCTGCTGGTCGTGGTGGTCGTGATGCTCGTGCGCGCGGCAAGTGTGCGGACCCGTGCGCGCAAGGGCGACGGCGGTGACAGCGCCATGCTGTCGATGGCGCTGCAAGAGGCCGTCAACAAGCTCAAGGCGCAGGAACGCCAGATGGCGGCTCGCGCCGAAGCGTCGGAGCGGCTCGCCGGGCAGATCGTCGAAGGCCTGACGTCGGGCATGGTGGTGGTCGATCGCGACGGCGCGGTGCAGACCGTGAATCCCGCGGCCAGGCGCATCCTGGGTCTTGACGCCGATGTGGGCACCGGGCTGGTCAGCGATGTGCTCCGTCGTGTGCCGGCGCTGGCCGACGTGATCGGCGAGGCGCTGCGGACCACGGCGCCGATTGTCCGCCGCACCGTGACCCTGGAGGGGGGGGCACGGCCGGCTCACCTGGGTGTCACCGTATCGCACATCACCGGCGCCCACGGCGAGAAGCAGGCCGTCGTCTGCCTGTTCACCGACCTCACAGCTGTCGTCGAACTCGAGGAACGCTTGCGGTTAAAGGAAGCGCTCGCGCGTCTCGGCGAATTGACCGCCGGCCTGGCGCACGAGTTCCGCAATGGGCTCGCGACCATCCATGGGTACGGTCGTCTGCTTGATCCCGACGCTCTGCCGGAACCCGCGCGCACCTACGTTGAGGGCATTCGCGCCGAGACGACCGCGTTGGGCGAGGTGGTCGCCAACTTCCTGCGCTTTGCCAGGCCCGAGCAGTTCGCCATGGCTCCCGTTGACCTGCGAGCCATCGTGACGCGCGCGATCGCCGATCTGCCCGGCGCGACCCAGGTCACCACCTGCGAGGGTGAGTTCGCGACGGTGAACGGCGACGATGTGTTGTTGCGGCAGGCGTTCAGCAACCTGGTTCGCAACAGCCTCGAGGCGTGCGCAGGTGGCACCGCGGTGCCGGCCATTGTCGTGCGTGGCGCCATCGAGGGGAGCGATGTCTTCGTGACGGTGGATGATAACGGTCCGGGACTCGCACCAGCCGCGCTCAACCGCTTGTTCCAACCGTTCGCGACGACGAAGGCAGCCGGCACCGGCCTGGGGTTGGCGATCGTGCAGAAGGTGATCGTTTCGCACAACGGCGTGGTCGTGGCCGGTGCGAGCCCTGCCGGCGGCGCGCGATTCCAGGTGCGGCTCCCAATCCATTACGCGTCGTAATAATTGCGGCGCTCCAGCACGGGTCCGTGATCAAAAACTGATCGCCACAGACTTCGTGCCAATTCGTGGTCTCGAGAAAGTGGCGAATAACTCCCCGGCTCGAGCGATTCGAGACAGGGCAGGGCGATTGCACCATCCGGGGCATGCAACGCATCCACAACTCCTCACACGACGGCTTCACGCTGATCGAAACAGTGGTCGCCACCGGCATCCTGGTCACTGCTCTTGCTGGGATCGCGCAACTGCTGGCGCTCAGCGTGCGCTCGACCCGCGATGCGGGCTCGCAAAGTGCGGCGCTGATCGCCGCGCAAGACAAGGTCGAGGCGCTTCGTGCTCTCGCCTTCACGTACGATGCGGCCGGTGCACCGGTCACCGCTCCTGCGCTCGCGGTCCGGAACAGCCTGAGCCTGGCGGAAGACACCGCAGAGGCCGTGGACTTCGTCGACGCCCACGGCGCAATCGTCAGCGACGAAGACGAGGGCAATGGCGCGGTCTTCACCCGTCGCTGGCGTATCACCTCGCTCGACGCCTTCGTTCCAGACGCCATCGTCATCGAGGTCTGCGTGTTTCACTCACCCGCCGACGGCTTGGGTCCCGTAGCGTCGGTGGCGTGCCTGGCGACCGTGCGAGCGAGGCAGCCATGAGGGACGGTTTCTCGTTGGTCGAGTTGCTGGTGGCGCTCGCGGTCTGCGCGTTGCTGTCGGGCGCCATCGCCGCAGTAACACCACAGGCGCGCGCGGCGTTCGAGGCGACGCCTGAGGTCCTGGACCTGCAGCAGCGCGAACGCACCGTCGCTGATGTCCTCACGCGCGCGCTGCGCTCGGCCGCCCTGCTCGTTGCGACGCGGGACGATGGGTCTCAGGGAGAGAGGGGAGCGGCGGTGACCCTGCTCGGTCCGGATGAAGAAGACGGGCGGTTTCAGGCGATCCAGGTGATCACCATCGCCGGCCCAGGTCGCGGCGTGCTCGACGTGGCCCAGGCCGGGCCATCAGGGTCGCTGCAACTAAAGGCCGGCACGCCCTGTCCCTCGAGCGGCGACAGTTGTGGCTTCGCGAAGGGAACGGCCGTGGCCATGGTGGATGCTGACGGCCGCGTCGATGTGTTCACCGTTGGCGCGGTCAACAAGGGCACCCACACGCTCTCGCCTTCGCGTGCGTTGAGCGGTTCGTACCCGGCTGGGGCAGCACTGTTCGAAGTCACCGCCAACACGTACTACCTGGAGGAGCAAGTCGACACCTCCCTCACCCTGGTACGAGAAACCGCCGCTGGTGCCGTGCAGCCCATGGTCGATTTCGTTGAGGCGCTCAGCTTTGGCGAATGGCGATCGTCGGGTCAGCTTACTCGCGTCGACATCACTGTTCGCCTGACCGCGCGGTCCGCGGTGCCGTCGCGCCGCGGACCCGATCGCATTCGCCAAATGTCGATCACGCTGAGGAACCCGTCATGAATCATCCACGTGGCATTGCCCTGATCCTCGCCTTGCTGATCACCAGCTTCTTGTCCGCGGTTGGCCTGGGCCTGGCCGTCATCGTATTCATGGACCGGCTGGCGACAGGCAACACGAAAGGCGCGGTGGGCCTACTGCACGCCGCCGATGCCGGCCTCGACCTGGCGGCCCACG
This sequence comes from Candidatus Sulfopaludibacter sp. SbA3, assembly GCA_945866285.1. Classification (GTDB taxonomy): domain Bacteria; phylum Acidobacteriota; class Vicinamibacteria; order Vicinamibacterales; family UBA2999; genus 12-FULL-67-14b. The sequence goes on from CAMBHC010000240.1 coordinate 3,494, forward strand.
ATCTGGCGCGCGCCGACTGGAGCGCGGTATTGGCCGGACTCTCGCAGGCGAGCTTCGCGGACGGCGCTCCGACCGGTGTGCGCGCTGTGCCCGGCGGTGGCGCGGTGAACCTCACCGCCGAGACGAATGTGCTCAATTGCGGCAAGGCCACCACGTGCACGGTCGCCCAGATGAATGCCAACAGCGACGAGCGCCCGTGGGGTATCAACAATCCGCGGTGGCAGCTGTATGCCTACGGACCACTGGCCAACCTTCCCGAACTGGCGCGGCCCACGTCTTGCTACCTGGCGGTTTGGATAGCCGACGACACGCGCGAGGATGACGGCGATCCCTTTGCCGACGGCGACGAGGAAGGGTGGGGCGTCCTGCGGGCGCGTGCCGTGGCCTATGGTCCGCTGGGAGCCCGCCACGCGGTTGAAGCGGAGCTGGCTCGCGTCTGCGACGAGGATGCGGGGCAGGAATGGTGCCGGCCCGGTATTCGTGTGCAGTCGTGGCAGGAAGTGCGACAGCTGGTTCCTTGACCCGCCACGACGTGGGGCGTACGATCACAGCAGGGGGAAACCGGCCGTCGAGCCGATAACAACAAACATGACACGCGCAATTGCCATCCTGACCCTCAGCGTCCTGATCGCGCCGGTCGTGGCAGCGGCCCAGACCACGCCCGCGCCGGCGCCGGCGTCGCCGACCCTGGTGGACGTGGCCAAGGCGGAGGAGGCGCGGCGCAAGGGCGTCCGCAAGCCCGCCAAGGTCTACACCAACGACAACCTGAAGGCAGACAACGGCACGGTTCGTCTGGCGCAGCCGGCGGTCGCGGCCCCCCCAGCAGCCCCTGGCAACGCCACGCCGGCCGTTAACCTGCCGGGCGGCACGGGAACCGCTGCCCCCGAGCTGCGCGACCAGGCCTACTGGAGCAGCCGCATGGCCACGGCACGCGCGGCAGTGGAACGTTCGCGGCTGTTTGCCGAGGCCCTGCAAAGCCGCATCAACGCCCTGGCCACCGACTTCGTCAATCGCGACGACCCGGCGCAACGGGCGGTGATCGAGGCCGACCGTAAGACGGCACTGGCTGGACTGGACAAGGTCAAGAAAGAGATGACCGAGCAACAGCAGCAGATAGCCGACATCGAAGATGAAGCCCGCCGGGCCGGGACGCCCTCGGGCTGGCTGCGACCGGGCGCGTGAGCGCCAGGGCCGCGGAAACGGCGGCGTCGATCCTGCTCGTTGAAGACAAGGACTCGTTGCGGGCCATGCTGCGGCTGGCCCTCGAAGCGCAGGGCCACGCCGTGATCGAGGCGCGCGACGAAGTTGAAGCCATCGCCGCCCTGCGTGACGCCCAGCCGGCCGTCGTCCTCTCTGACTTACGTCTTCCCGTGGGCGATGGCCTTGGCGTGTTGCGCGCGGCCAAGGAGGCCGACCCCGAACTGCCGGTGATTGT
>CAMBHC010000241.1 GCA_945866285.1 Candidatus Sulfopaludibacter sp. SbA3
ATCCAGCCGGTGGCGAATGGCATCAGCGACAACCAGAACAGCAAGTGGAGGTTTGCCCACAGCACGGCGCCGGTGACTTGCTTGACCGAGTTCAGCAGGTGGTGGTGATTATTCCAGTTAATACCGACGACGATGAAGCTGGAAGTGTAGCTGGCGAAGATCGGCCATAGCGCGGAGAGCGCGTGGAGGTCGCCTCCGTGCGGCACCTTCAGTTCGAGCACCATGATGGTGATGATGATGGCGATCACGCCGTCGCTGAACGCTTCGAGTCTGCCTTTACCCATGAGCCGAGTAGTATCTCACGCTCAGAGTCTGGCACGCCCAGTTGTGATGCGATTGGTGGCGGCGCTGCTGCTCGCTGCGCTGGCCGTGGTCCCTGCCGCGACGCAGGAACCGCCCGCCCTGGTGATCATGGCGCCGGTCGAACTCGCCTCTGCCCGTAGCCGGCTTGAATCCTTCAACCGTCTTCCACTGACCGACATCGTTGGCACGGTCGGCCTGACCGAGCCGGGCCCACCAATCCAGGTGGTGCTCGCGGCCGAAGACAGTGAAGCGGCGCGCGGCGCCGGCGCCTGGATTGCCGGCTACGCCCTCGGCAATGCCGGGCTGGTCGTCTTGTTCCCGGCCCGCTCACCGGTGTATCCCCACGACACCCTCGAGGATGTGTTACGCCATGAAGTGGCGCATGTGCTGATCGCGCGTGCGGCCGGGGGCCGCGACGTGCCGCGCTGGTTTCACGAGGGACTGGCCGTGGTGGTTGAGCGGCCGTGGGACCTCGAGGACCGCTCGCGCCTGGCGTGGGAGCTGCTGGCCGGTCCGCGCCTGCGCCTGCGTGAGGTCGACGCCATGTTCGAGGCTGGGCCGGCGGCACAATCGCGCGCCTACTCGCTGTCGGCCGCCTTCGTGCGCGACCTCATCCGCGAGCATGGCGGCACGGCGCCGGCGGCCATCCTGCGATTGGTCCGGGACGACGTGCCGTTTGACCGCGCGGTGGCGACGGTGGCGGGGCAACCGCTGGGCATCGCCGAGGCTGGGTTCTGGGAACGCCAGCGGGTATGGACGGTCTGGATGCCGATGGTGACGTCGGGCGAAGCGTTCTGGCTTGGCGTGATCCTGCTGGCGGCGCTGGCCGTGTGGCGTCGCCGCCGGCATAGTGCCGGGATCCGGCGAAAGTGGGATGAAGAAGAGCACGCGGCTGTTGAGCGGGAGCGGGCTGCCGAGGAAACCGACGTCGTGCACTAGTGATGCCCGCGATGCGACGACTACGAGCGCATCAGCGGGACCTGGGACGGGCGGTAAACTGGCGTGAGAAGGGAAAGACATGTGCCAGCGGGTTCAGTGTTCAAGATGCGGCCAGCCGACCTGGGTGGGATGCGGCCAGCACATCGAGCAGGTGCTGGGCGATGTGCCGAAGGGGCAGCGCTGCCAGTGCCCACGGCCGAAGTCGTTCTTGCAGAAACTGTTCGGCCGCTAGCGAGCGGAATCCAGGGAGTTTCGTGACGGGACGAGATTCTGTATAATCGGAGATTCCGGCGACAGTGGCGGTCCTACCCGAGCGGAGAGGTACCGAAGTGGTCGTAACGGGCGCGCCTCGAAAGCGTGTTGTCCGAAAGGGCACGTGGGTTCGAATCCCACCCTCTCCGCCAAACACACCTCCGGAGTGAAGGCTCTCGCCGCTCACTCATAAGACCGCACCCGTCGGCGTCTGCAATATCGGGCCATGGACTACGCCTCGGCCAACACTCCCATCAACGTGGCGCGATCGATGTTGCTGCCCGTCAGGACGAGCCCCACCCGCTTGCCGGCAAGCTGCGGTGCCCGTGCGCACAGGCCGGCCAGTCCAGCGGCGCCCGCGCCCTCGCACAGGTTGTGGGTGCACCGCAGATAGGTCTGCAGCGCGCGACCAATCGCGCGCTCGCTGACGGTGACGAAGCCCGACAGCCCGTCTTGCATGACCTTGAGCCCGAACCCGGCCGGCGCCGTGACGCGAATGCCATCAGCAAAGGTCTCCGCCCTGGCGCTCAGGATGGTGCCGGCGTGCCACGAGTCGTGCACGGCCGGCGCGCCGGACGCCTGCACTCCGTAGATCTTCAGCGTGGGCTTGAGCGCCTGGGCCACGAGAATGGCGCCGACGGCGTGAGAGCCGCCCCCCACGGACAGCACCAGCGCGTCGAGATCCGGCTGCTGCTCGAGCATCTCGAGGGCCACGGTGCCTGCGCCAGCAACCACAGTGGGGTTCGTGAACGAGTGCACGAAGACCATGCCGGTCTCGGCCACGGCCTGTTCCGCCGCCAGGATGGTCTGGCTGTAGTCGTCGCCGACCTCGATCAGCTCGGCGCCGAAGTCGCGGATCGCCGCGTTCTTGTCCGGGTTGTTGTGGCGAGGCACGAAGATTTTCGCCTTCACGCCCAGCATGCGCGCGGCCACCGCCACACCCTGGCCGTGGTTGCCGAGTGTGGTGGCGATCACGCCGCGGGCGCGCTCTTCCGGGGTGAGCGCCGTCATCGCCGCCAGTCCGTTGCGGTACTTGAACGAGTTGGTCGGCAGGTGGTTCTCGTGTTTGACGAATACCGTGATGTCCGAGCCCACGGCCTGATCCAGGCTGGCGTAGTTGCGGAGTGGTGTCGGCGGGACGAACGGTGCCAGACGCTCTCTGGCGGCGAGGATGTCGGAAAACGTTAGCACGGTCGCTCCTGCGTGGCATTGCGAGCGTCGACCGCCGGCGTGGCCTCATGCATGGCACATGGTCTCAACCGCCACGCGACGGCCGCGGGGCATACGAAGAAGCTCAGGCCCGTGCCGCCGATGATCACCACACGAAAAGCCATTGAGCCCCTTGTTACTGTTCGCGAGCGCGCCAGAGTTCTACTTCTTTCGGCGCGGCGGGATGGTCCAGTTCTCGATCGCGAGGTCGCTCACCCGCTCGAACTCGGCCGTATTGTTCGTGACCAGCGTGAGTCCCAGGGCCCTGGCGTGCGCGGCGATGAACAGGTCGTTGGCGCCGATCATGACGCCCCGGCGCTTCAGGTCCGCCCGGATCTCCGCGTAGTGGAGCGCCGCACTCTCGTCCAGATCCACCGCCTCGACGTAGGGGAGGAAGGCCGCCAGGGCGGCGGCGTCATGCGCGCGGCGGGGCGACACCTCCACACCGTAAAGCAGTTCCGCCTTGGTGACCACGGACATGCAGACGGCGTCGACCGAGAAGGTCTGCAGCCGTTTCAACACCAGCGGATGCGAGCGCTTCATGATGTAGGAGCACGGGTCCGTGTCCAGCATGAAGCGCGCCGCCGTCGCGCCGCCGGCGCTGTGGCGTGCCGAGGGCATCAGCGCTCTCGTTCCTGAACGGGCAGGTCCTCAACATCGGCCATGAAGGTCGCCGATGCCACGGGCGCGGACGCCAGGTACGTCTTCCAGTTGCGGGGGCGAGGAGAGAGGATGACGTCGTCGCCGACCTTGCGGATCAGGACCTCGTCGGTGGCGAACTGGAATTCCTTCGGCAGTCGCACCGCCTGGCTGCGGTTGGTCATGAAGACCTTCGCGGTTCGTGACATGTCGGGCACCTCCCGCAGCCAGTATGCCATATACATTTCGTATATGGTGCCGCGTGCACACAGTGTTCACCATGAGGCGCCCAGATTCAGGCATTGATCAGGCCAAACAAGCGGCCAATATACCGGCCAAGATGGCGGTCACTGACCGAGGGGAATCACTCTCGGCCATAGAACCGCTTGTGCTGTCTGAGGATTCGAAACACCGCGGCCGGCTGAACGATGTCGCCATTGACCTCGCGTCGGCCTCGGCGGGCTTTCGTCGCAGCCTGCCGCCCGGAATCGTGGTCGCGCTCGCGGACCTTGTCCGCGCGATGAACTGCTACTACTCAAACCTCATCGAGGGACATCGCACGCACCCGGTCGATATCGAGCGGGCGATGAACAACGACTACAGCACGGATCCCGAGCAGAGAAACCTGCAGTTGGAAGCGATCGCGCACGTGACCGTTCAGCGCTGGGTCGATGAAGGCGGTGTTAAAGGCAACGTCTTTGCGGTCGAATCGCTGCGCGAACTGCATCGCCGCTTCTGCGAATTGTTGCCGGATGAACTGCTGGTCGTGTCAGACCCGGACACCGGGAAGAAAGTCGAAGTCGTTGCCGGTGAGTTCCGCGAGGACGATGTTCGGGTTGGGCGGCATCTGGCCGTCAGCCCGGGCGCGGTCCCGCGCTTCATGGACCGGTTCGCTGACGCCCACAGCCGACTGGGCCGCTCGGAAACCATCCTGGCCGCCGCCGCGGCGCACCATCGCTTCCTCTGGATTCACCCGTTCGGGGATGGCAACGGGCGCGTGGCTCGTCTCATGTCCCATGCGAGCCTGCTCGAGACCCTCGACACTGGTGGTGTCTGGTCGGTCGCGCGTGGGCTGGCGCGCAGTGCCGCCGACTACAGGCAGCACTTGATGAACTGCGATGCTGAACGTCGCAACGACTTGGATGGCCGCGGCAATCTGAGCCAGGAAGCCCTCGCGGAATTCACCGACTTCTTTCTGCGGACGTGCCTCGATCAGGTCAAGTTCATGGAGCAGCTGGTCCAGCCCGACAAGCTGCGTAACCGCATTGTGGTGTGGGCAGCGGAAGAGACTCAGGAGGGATTGCTTCCAGGGAGTGCCGGCGAGTTGCTTGCAGTCATCCTGTATCGTGGCGAACTACCGAGAGGCGAGGTGCAGACTGCGCTGCACATGAGCGAACGCAGCGCGCGGAGAGTTATTTCTGCGTTGCTTGATCGCGGCGTGCTCGCATCGGAGAGCCCACGGGCTCCGCTCACTCTTGCTTTCCCTGCCACGCTCGCGTCTCGGTGGATGCCGGGACTGTTTCCCGAGAAAGTTTGAGGGGGCGTGGCCGGAGCCCATGCCCCGGCCGTCGGGTC
>CAMBHC010000242.1 GCA_945866285.1 Candidatus Sulfopaludibacter sp. SbA3
GGCTGTGGAAATCGCGGCTCGACACCGGCAGGCCACGCCGCTTGGCCCAGGCGATGGAGGCGTTCCACGAGGCCTCGTCCGACACGGCCGCCTCGTCCCACAATCCCGCCTGTAGAAACGAATGCGCGGGCATGTGGAGGGCGTGGCTCGCCGCGGGGGCAATTTTCGCGAAGGCCCGCGCCGCCGGCAGGCCCTTCGCCGCCAGGGTCACGTGATCGTAAGCATGCAGGATGTAGTGCGCGGCGCCGGGATGGTTCGGGCTGCGGGCAAACACTTTCTCGGCAATGCCACCGGCCTGCCGCCGGAGCGGTAACGAGGCGTCACCGCGCGGCAAGGTCGCCAGCAAGGCCAGCGCGTAAAACGTCTGCGCTTCATCGTCGGCCGGATTCTCGTCGGCGACGACGGCCATGGCCTTGGCGTACGCTGCCCCTCTTGCCGGCTTCTCTCCTGGTCCGAACAGGGCCTCCACGGCGCGCATGAATCCCTGCTCACGTCGCGTCTTCGCCTTGGCGATGCGGGCCTCTGGCGTGGACCCGAGCTTCGCCAGCGCGGCGCGGCCCTTCGGGACCTCTTCGTAAAACCACAGCGGCTGGCTGAAGCTCATGGCCTCGCCCCAGTAGGCCATCACGAAGCCCGGATTGGTCTTCTGCGCCGCCCGGAACGCATCAATGGCGTCTTCGTAGCCAAAGCTGTGGAGCCAGGCGATGCCGCGCTGGAAGTCGGCCTGCGCCGGGGGACTGCCGGAGTTGGCAAAGTTAGCGCGCCCGAGTTGGGCGCCAGACTGTGCGAGCGGGGACACCAAGGCGATGCACGCCAGAGCCAACACAAGAAACGGACGCATGTGGAATAAGCCTCGCGCAAAAAGAAAACGGGGCGCCCCTCTTGGAGCGCCCCGTCCGAACTAGCGGTCTTCCGTCTTAGAACGAGAGACGGAACATCAACTGCGTCAGGCGCATGAAGCCCGACTGCGAGCGAATCTGGCCGAAGGTCGAGCTGCCCACCGTGTGGATGGGGCCGCGCACCTTGACCGTGTTGGTGAGGTTCAGCACTTCCAAGCGCAGTTCGCCGCGCATGCTGCCCTTGAAGGGAATGGCCTTGCTCGCCACGAAGTCCCAGTTGTTACGAGCGGGCGTCCGCGCGCTGCCGTCGGTGCGCGGCGAGGTGCCGAGCGTGTAGGCGGCCGGAATGGAATACGCCGCGCCGTTCAGCCACAGCCCGATGCCGCACTCCTGACCGGCGATGCACGACGAGCCCGGAGGCGGCGCAATGCGTTCGTAGTCCGAACCCGACGTCGCCTGCTCGGAACCCGTCAGGTTGACGCGCTGCACCGACGTGAACAGGTTGGTGTTGTTGGTGCTCGACGCAATCGCGATCGGGAAGCCGCTCTCGATCGAGACAATCGACGAAATGGTCCAGTCGCCGAGAATGGCGGCGCCGATGCCACTCGTCAGCCACTTCTTGCCCTCACCGAACGGTAGCTCGACGATCGGCGAAATGGTGATCTTGTGGGGCACGTCGAGCAGGCCGATGGAGTACTCGGCGTCGAGGTTGTTGGCATCAAGGGCGCCGGCCGAGTTGCGCGAGAAGAAGTTCCCCTCGGCAAACTGGTTGTCCTTGAGGTTGCTGTAGGTGTAGTTCATGCGGCCACCCCAGCCATTGCTGATGCGCTTCTCGAACTTGAAAACCGCGGCATGGTACTGGCTCATGCCCAAGGTCGACTGGCGCATGATGATGTCGTTGTACTGCGGGAACGGACGCAGCAACTGACGACGCTGTACGGTGGCACTGGTTCCGAGTGAACCGGTCACACCGGCGACGCCCTGGTAGGGGTTGGGCACGGCCTCGAGCAACGCACTACCCAGTGCCAGATATTGTTTGGGCACCTGGTTGATGTTGATAAAGCCGTCATTCGAACCACCGAGGCCCAGTTGACGGCCGGTGGCGCCGACGTACTCGAAGCCAACGGCCATGTTGCCAGGCAGTTCGCGCGACAGGTCCACCGAGTACTGCTGCACGTAGGGGGACTCCTTGGTCTGGTCGATGAACTCGATCTGCCCACCGACACCAGTCAGCGCACCGCGGCTGTTACCAGCCGGCTGAACCACGCCAGTCGGGAACGGGTTGGTGATCGACACCGTCGGCTGGAACTGGCCCTGGCTGATGAAGGTCTGCTGGCTGAAGCCAATCTGACCGTAGTTGGCCCCGCCGACGCCCTGGTAGTTCCACGGCGCCCAGTAGACGCCGTAACCCGCGCGGACCACGGTCTTCGGGCTGAACGAGTAGACCATGCCAACACGCGGCGAGAACTTGAGCGCCACGGGATTGCCCTGATACTCGTTGGCGCCGTTCTGACCGGCATACACCAGGCCGCCACGCGTCGGCTGGCCGTTCACCGTCACGGCACCCAACACACCGCCAGGGTTCAGGGTGCGATCGAAGGCGACCGTGAAGCCGTTGTTCTCTTCCATCAGGCCCGACTCGTTCTCGAGACGCACGCCGTAGTTCAGCGTCATCTTGGGTCCGATGCGCCAGTCGTCCTGCACATAGGCGCCGATGTAGTGAACAAAGGCATTGAACGGAGTCGAGATGCCCTGGCGCGACTGGTTGCCGGGGTCGCCCGAGGGGTAGCCGAGCAGCATCGAGGCCACGGCGTTACCCGACGGCGCCGTGCCACCCGTGCCGTTGGCCAAGGGGTTCGACGAGGTGTAGTAGCGATCGAAGCGGAAATCGCCGGCGCCGCCCGCGAACGACTGCGTCTTGACGCCGATGGTTCGGTAGTCAGCGCCGACCTTCAGCGTGTGGCTGCCGTACAGCTTCGACATGGTGCCGTTGGCGCTCCACGAGTACCAGTTACGAGGCGTCGGGTCGATGGCGCCCTGGTTGTCGTAGTCGGTCGCGGCGATGATCGGATACTTCTTGACCTGCGTGTTGCTCAGGAAGTTCGAGCTGAACCCGAGGGATGAGGGGTCGAAATCAACGGCGAGAACGTCGTCGTCAATGAAGCGCGTGAAGCCGTAGCGCAGGGTGACCACCGTGTTGTTGCTCGGCAGCCACGTGTTGTTCAAGGCCAGCATCTGCACGCGGCGCGCCAGCAGGTAGTCGTTCGGGTCGGCCGGACCATGCTCACCGGGATTCCAGTAGTTGGAGCACGGCTCATCGGTCTTGTTGTAGAGATAGAAACCGGACAGCGACAGCCTGTCACTGAAGCGATGGTCAACCTTCGCGGTATACATCATCGCGAAGTCCTTCACCTGCGCATCGGTGCCGTAGTTCGCGCTGCCGTTGCTGACGTCGCGCTGCGGCGAGGGGTAGGTGTTGACCAAGTTCTGGCCGACGGTGTTGATGCGGCCGGCCGGGATGACGTTGCCCGGGAATGCCGTGCGGCCCGTGCCGTCGGCGTTGCCCGTCAGCGGGTCGTAAATCACCACCAGATTGCCCGCGGCGTCGAACGACTGCGAGAAGTCGCCTTTACGTTCGCGGCTGGTCGGGAAACGCAGCGAACCGTTACGGGTGGTGTTGGAGGCATAGCCCTCTTGCCCGTACCAGAAGAACGTGCGGTTCTTCAAGACCGGGCCGCCGAAGCCACCGCCGCCCAGCATGAAGTTCACGTCCGGCAGGGGCGTGCCGTTCAGAACCGAGAAGAAGCCGTTGGCCGAGCCCCACTTCGGGCGCGTCTGGTAGAAGCCGCTGCCGTGCCAGTCGTTGCCGCCCGACTTGGTCGCGACGTTGAACGTGCCGCCACCGGTGCGGCCCGTCTCGGCGTCGTACTGGTGCACCTGCACGTTGACGCCTTCGAGCGATTCGATCGACGGGTTGGCCGAGGCGCGGTTGCGCAGGTCGGTGACCGGCACGCCGTCGACGAGGTAGTTGTTGGCGCGGCGCGCGCCGCCGCCGAGTGACAGCAGCGAAGCGTTGGTCTGGTCCTGCTGGCGGTTGAACTGCGCGTCGCCCGAGGCCACCACGGTGGGCACGGTCACGGCGAACAGGAACGCCGAACGGCCGCCACTTGGCAGCGCTTCCAGCTGACGCGAGTCGATGACGCTGCCGGTCGACGCGTTCGACGTGTCGATCAGCGGCGCTTCACCGGTGACAGTAATCGTCTCCTGCAGCGACCCGACGTCGAGCGTGATGTCGAGGGTGACAAACTGCTGCGTGGCAATGCGGACGCCCTTGTTCTCGTAGCTCTTGAAACCAGTCAGGGCCGCCTTGACCGTGTACGAGCCGGGCGGCACCGCGGCGAAGTTGTACTGCCCCTGCTCGTTCGACACGGCTTCTCGCGAAGCGCCCGAACCTTCGTTAACGAGAGTGACCGTCGCGCCGGGTATCACGCCGCCAGAGTCTTTCACCGCGCCACGAAGGCCGCCGGTAAAGGACTGAGCGTACGCCGAGGCGACAGCCATGGGACCGATTAGTAGTGCCAGCAGGCACCACCGCAACAAGGATTTCCTCATACTCGCATTCCTCCAAATCGAAGAAGCCTGCCGCCAGCCGCTCCGGCGATACAGACACAACGCAGCCGTGAACATATCAAAGCAACACCACGAGAGAACCTGACTAGTGTGGCAGGATTACAAACGAAGATTTCGGAGTGTAAGTCGCCCAGCGTGGCCTTTGCAAGCGCCGTACGCATGGAAGACGCGCCGTCTATTCCAAAACTTTGGATCAGCCGAGGTCCGTGACCGCGCCGGTGCTGGCCGTCGACACCTGGCGCGCATACTTCGCCAGCACTCCGCGAATGTATCGGGGTTTGCGAGGCTTCCACGCCTTCCGGCGGGCCCGCCACTCCTTCTCGGTGACGTCGATGGTCAATTGGCGCGTCCTGGCGTCAATGGTGATGGTGTCGCCGTTCTTGACCAGGGCCAGCGGGCCGCCCACAAATGC
>CAMBHC010000243.1 GCA_945866285.1 Candidatus Sulfopaludibacter sp. SbA3
GCAGCGCTGATGCCGCGAACCAGGTGCGCCAGCCGGCTGAAGATCGCGAAGACCTCACCGAGCGAGCCTGACGCCTGCACCTCGGGTAACAACCGTCCGGTGTCGAGACGCACCACGCGGCCGCGGGCCACCAACTGGTCGCCGGTCAGTTCGAGGGTGCCAATCACCAGGACGCTGGCACCGACCGCCTGGCCAACCCGGATCGACGACGCCCGGCTCAGGGCGGCGATGGCCGGCCACTGCAAACGGTCGAACACGCGCAGGCGTTCTTCCCGGCCGATGACCCGTTCGCCGCTGGCGGCGAGCAGGTCGGTCACGAGCACGGCGGCGCCTTCGCGCATCCAGGCGAGGCGCGGCTCCTGCTTGGGGTTTTCAAATGGGAGGACGAGGACTGCTGCCCCCGGCGGCACCTGCGCCGCGCCGGCCGCCGGCCAGACCAGGGTGCAGGCGATCAGGACCACGAGTGTCCAACGCCGCGCGCTCACGCGGCGTCCGCCTCCCCCGGAGGAAGCGACCCGTTCACCGTGATCGACACGCTCATTCCCCCGGGCCGCTCGTCCGCGAGGCGGACGGTGGCGTCGACTTGGCAGTGCGCGAACAGGCGTTGCAGCGCCGACGTGTAGAAGCCACGCATGGGCACGGTCGCCGGGTCGCGCAGTTGCTTGCACAGCTCCGACTGAATCTCGACGACCGCAGTGGAACCGGTCATGCGTTTCTTCACGGTGGATTGCCGGACGGTGGCGAGCACCAGGCGCTTGCCCAGGCCGAGCACCGCGCGCGCGCGCAGGCGGAGAGGCAGCCGATGGATGTACCATCGGCGCACACCGGAGAGTTCCTGGTAGGTCCAGTCGGCGGCACACACACCGGCACGACTGGCGATCTGGTCGTTCGACGGCGGGTCTTCGCGATGGAGGAAGCTGAGCACGGCGCCGAGCGGAGCCAGGCCGATGCGGCCATTCCGCATACCGGACGGGCTCAACCAGTTTTCATAGAAATCGAGCCGGTTTGGTGAAACATCGGCGATGCCCTGGTGCAGACTCGAGATCAGCAGGCGGCCGATTCCAGCGTCAACCATGACGAAGGCGTGGGGATCTGATAACGTGATCGTACCGCTTCGCTTCGATCGAGTCAACGAACCAGCATCATGATTCTTCCCCTTCACGAACAGCTCAAGGCGCGTGTGCGCGCGGTCCTTGCCGAGCGCTATGAGATCACCGATCCCGACCTGAACGTCCCGGTCGAGACGCCGCCCAACCGCACCATGGGCGACCTGGGCACGCCGGTCGCCTTCGACCTGGCCCGCCGGCTCCGCAAGGCGCCCCGCGTGATCGCTCAGGAGATTGCCGACGCCCTCGGCCCGCTCCCCGGCATCACCAAGGTCGAGGCCGCGCCGAGCGGCTACTTGAACGTGTTCCTGGATCGCCCGGCATTCCTGCTGGCGCGGCTGGGCGTAGCCGGCTCGCTGCCCGCGCCTACGCCACGCAGCGACAAGACCATCGTCGAGCACACCGCGATCAACCCGAACAAGGCGGCGCACATCGGCCACCTCCGCAACTCGGCCCTCGGTGACACGCTGGTGCGCGCGCTCCGCTTCCGCGGCAGTCCCGTCGAGGTACAGAACTACATCGACGACACCGGCGTCCAGGTGGCCGACGTCGTCGTTGGCTTTCGTGAGTTCGAGAAGATCGACCTGGCCGGCGCGAAGCACCTCGCCGCCACCACGCGCTTCGACTATTACTGCTGGGACCTCTACGCCCGCGTCACCGAGTGGTATGACGGCGACAAGGAACGCCTGAAGATTCGCCAGGCGACCCTGCACGACATCGAACACGGCGTCGAGCCCACCGCCAGCCTGGCCGCGTTCATCGCCGACACCGTCGTGCGCGCGCACCTCAAGACCATGGCGCGGCTGAACATCGACTACCAGTTACTGACCTGGGAGGGCGACATCCTGCGCCTCAAGTTCTGGGCGCGCGCCTTCGACGCCATGCAGGCCACCGGCGCGGTCTACTTGCAGAACGACGGCAAGCACGCCGGCTGCTGGGTGATGAAGATCGACGATCCGGACGCCGCGGCGACCCCGGAAGACGACGACCCCGAGTCGCGCGAGAAAGTCATCGTGCGCTCGAACGGCACGGCGGTGTACGTGGCCAAGGACATGGCCTACCAGTTCTGGAAGTCAGGGCTGCTCGGTCACGACTTCTACTATCGGCCGTTCGCGACCCGCCTGAACGGCGAGCCGCTGTGGGCGACGACCAGCGACCCGGCGCTGGCCGTGAAGGACCATCCAGCATTCGGCGCGGCCGCCGCAACCTATAACGTGATCGACGTCCGCCAGGCGTATCTGCAGAAGCTGCTCAAGCAGGCGCTGACGGCCATCGGCCATCCCGCGGAGGCGGAGCGACTCACCCACTTCTCGTACGAGATGGTGGCGCTGTCGCACGCCACGGCGAAGGAGCTCGGCTTCGCGCCGGCCGAAGGCTCCGACGAAGCGAAGAAGCCGTTCGTCGAGGTCTCCGGACGCAAGGGCCTGGGCGTGAAGGCCGACGACCTGATCGATCGCGTCATCGCCAAGGCGCAGTCGGAGGTCGAGCGGCGCCAGCCCGATCTGTCAGATGCCGAACGCCGCCGCATTGCGGAAGATATCGGCGTCGCCGCGGTGCGCTACTTCCTGATCAAGTACTCGCGGACCAAGGTGATCGTCTTCGACATTGACGAGGCGCTCAGCTTCGAAGGCGAGAGCGGCCCGTACTTGCAGTACGCCGTCGTGCGTGCCAACAACATCTTCCAGAAGCTGCAGGACCGGCTCGGCATCGACCAAGCCGCCATGCTGGCGCCGCTACCCACCATGCCGCCGGACTTCATCAACGGCAGTGATGGCGACCACGAGCTGTGGGCGCTGGTGCTGGAGGCCGCGCGCCTCGATGACGTCGTCGAGCAGGTGGTGCGAACGCTGGAGTTCGCCGTGCTGGCGAAATATGGCTTCGCCCTGGCTCAAATGTTCAACGCCTTCTACCACCGCGCGCAAATCCTCAACGAGGAACGGGACGATGTCCGGCGGTGGCGGGCGGCGGCGGTCGCGTATTTCCGCATGCAGCTGACGCGCATGCTCGAACTGATGGGCGTTGCTGTTCCGCCGCGAATGTAGCACCCTGAGGGCATATGGCCTTGATTGCGATCGCACAGAACCGACGGATGTCCGATTACATGGAGTCGGTTCGTCGTGCCGGGGGCGAGCCCATCGAGGTGGCCGCCGGCGGTGAAGCGCCAGAACACCTCCTCGCGCGCGTCGACGGCATCATGCTGACCGGCGGCGGGGACGTCGATCCCTCGCTCTACGGCGAAGCGCCGCACGCCACGTTTCAGGCGGCCGAAGCCGACCGCGACCAGTTTGAGATTGCGTTGGCCCGCGCGGCCATTGCCGCCGACATTCCCTTCCTCGCCATCTGCCGGGGCATGCAACTGGTCAACGTGGCCATGGGCGGCACGCTCATCCAGGACATCCCCAGCCAGGTCCCTGGCGCGCTCGGGCACTCGGTGCCAGAACCGCGCTCGCACGTCGCCCACGAAGTGTGGGTCGCCAAGGGTTCACGGCTGTCGACGCTGCTGGCCGACCACATGGAAGACGGCGAGACGTGCCACGTCAACAGCCGGCATCACCAGTCGGTGGCCACCGCCGCACCGGGTTTCGACGTCACGGCGACCTCGCCCGACGGGGTCATCGAAGCGATGGAGATACCCGGCGCCGCGTTCTGCATCGGCGTGCAGTGGCACCCCGAGAACTTCTGGCGCACCGGCGAGTTCCGTTCGCTGTTCGAAGGCTTCGTCCAGGCCGCTAACGCGCGAAAGCGATAACCGTCTCGATGTGCGCCGTGTTCGGGAACAGGTCGAACGCGCGCACACCCGACAGCCGGTAGCCCGCATCCAGCAGCAGCCGTGCGTCGCGCGCCAAGGTCGCGATGTCGCACTACACGTAGATCAATCGCTGTGCCTGCACTGCGATGGCCCCGGTCAGCGCCTCTTTCGACAGCCCAGTGCGCGGCGGATCCAGGATGATGGTCGACGCCTTGGTCGCATGGGGCAAATAGTCCTCGACTGACTCACTTCGCACGCGCACATCCTGGCGTGCCGACGCATTGCGCCGGAGGTCGGCAGCCGAGAAGCGATCGCCCTCGACCGCAACCACTGGACCATGGCCGGTGTGTGACGCCACGAGGCTGAACAGGCCCACGCCGGCATACAGGTCGAGTACCGGTCCCTCGGTAACGTGCGACAGCACGTGGTCGACCAGTGGCTGCAACAGGAACCGATTGCCCTGGAAGAACGACCGGGCGTGACGCGACAGCCTGGCGCCAGACACCACGTCCGTCACCACCGCCGATCCCCACAAGTCCATCGTCCGCGCCGTGTCTGGCGGTGCACACGTGGCGCCCGTCAGGCCAGCAAGCGTGGTCGCCGCCGCCAGGCGCGACGGGTCGCCGCCGGGTAACAACTCGAGGTGAAGGGCGCGCTCGGTGGCAGCGAGGTTCTCCGATAACTCGATCTCGCCGACCGTGTCGCGCCCGAGCGACTTCAGCGACTGCTCCAGTGCCTGCAGCACGACCAGCGTGTCTGGCCGCAGCTGGCGCGTGGGTCCGGCGTCACACAGCGAATGCGTGCCCTCGCGGAAGAAACCGATGCGGCCATTGCGCACGTGCAGGCGCGCCCGCATCCGGTATCCGTCGCTCGGCGAGGCCGCGACGTCGACCGGCGCCTCGAGCGTGATGCGGCCCAGCCGGCGGAGGGTGTCCTCGATAATCGCGGCCTTGATCGAGCGCTGCCGGTCGTAAGCGATGTGTGCCAGGACGTTGCCGCCGC
>CAMBHC010000244.1 GCA_945866285.1 Candidatus Sulfopaludibacter sp. SbA3
GGTGGGCTATGCCGGGTGGGGCGCCGGACAGTGGGACGGTGAGCTCGCCGAAGCGTCGTGGGTGCTGGCGCCGGCCGAAGCGGACTTGATTTTTTCTACACCGGGCGACGAGATGTGGGAGACCGCCATTCGTCGCCTCGGTGCTGAGCCTTCGATGTTGCAAGGCTCGTCCGGAGTTCATTAGGACGAGCCTGCCGGGACGATACGTCGGGTCGGGACGACACTTCGTGACGGGATGGCAACACTTGACGGGCACGGCTGTGACGGAGAGCAAATCATGGGGCGAATCAGCATGGCGGTAACGGCGGCTTCACTCGTATTGGCGCTGGCGGGATGCCGTGCGCAGGCGGCCGAGGCTCCGGCTCAGACTGGCGATCGCGCGACGGCTGATCTGCAGCAGAAGACCGCGCGGTTCGCGGTGACCGACTTGAGCGCCGATCTCTCGGCGTTGCCGGCCAACGAACGTGAGGCGCTGGCGCACATGGTGCGTGCCGCCCAGGTGATGGACGCGCTCTTCCTCGAGCAGGTGTGGTCGGGTAACGAGACCACGTTCCACGCGCTGGTTCGTGACGAGTCGCCGCTTGGCCGCGTCCGTGTCCACGCCTTCCTGGTGAACAAGGGCCCGTGGTCGCGACTGGATCACAACGAGGCGTTTGTGCCGGGTGTGCCCGAGAAGCCGGCGGCGGCCAACTTCTATCCCGCCGGCGCAACCAAGGCCGAAGTGGAGAAGTGGATCGCCGGGTTGAGCGCGGCCGAGCAGGAGCGCGCGACCGGATTCTTCACCACCATTCGCCGCGGCCCAGACGGCAAGCTGATGGCCGTGCCGTACAGCACGGAATACCAGGGTGAGCTCGCGCTGGCCGCCCAGCACCTGCGCGCCGCGGCGGCCGCGACCAGGCAACCGACGCTGAAGGCCTTCCTCGAATCCCGCGCGGCGGCGTTCGTGTCGAACGACTACTACGACAGTGACGTGAAGTGGATGGAGCTGGACGCGACCATCGAGCCGACGATTGGACCGTACGAGGTCTACGAAGACGAGTGGTTCAACTACAAGGCGGCGTTTGAGGCCTTCATTACGGTGAAGGACCAGACCGAGTCGGACAAGCTCAAGAAGTTCGCGGGCTCGCTGCAGGAAATCGAGAACCACCTGCCGATCGACGCGAAGTATCGCAACCAGCGTCTCGGTGCGCTCGCGCCGATTGCCGTGGTCAACACCGTGTTCTCGGCCGGTGACGGCAATCGCGGCGTGCAGACCGCAGCCTTCAACCTGCCCAACGACGAGCGGGTGATTCGCGAAAAAGGCAGCAAGCGCGTCATGCTGAAGAACAACCAGCAGGCGAAATTCGCCAAGGTGTTGACGCCCATTTCGAAGATCGCCCTGGCCGCCACCGACCAGGGCAGCATCTCGTTTGAGGCGTTCTTCACGCACATCCTCATGCACGAACTGATGCACGGCCTCGGCCCGCACGACATCATCGTCGGCGGCCGCACCACCACGGTGCGCCAGGAGCTGAAGGACACCTACAGCGCCATCGAAGAGGCGAAGGCTGATATCTCGGGCTTGTTCGCACTGCAGTTCCTGGTCGACAAGGGACAGCTCGACAAGAGTCTCGAAAAGACGATGTACACGACATTCCTGGCGTCGGCCTTCCGCTCATTGCGGTTTGGCGTCAACGAGGCGCACGGACGCGGCCAGGCGATTCAGTTGAACTTCTTGCTGGACCAGGGTGGCTTCAAGGTGAACGCCGACGGCACCTTTGCCGTCGATACTGCGAAGATTCGCGACGGCGTCACCGCGCTGACGAAAGAAATCATGACGCTGCAGGCCGAGGGCAGCTACGCCAAGGCCAAGCAGATGATCGACACGCTCGGCGTGATTCGACCGCAAACCAAGGCGCTGCTTGATCGGCTCACCGCGGTGCCGGTCGACATCGAGCCGCGGTTTGTCACGGCCCTCGAACTCGTGAAGTAGAGGCGGGTCTTTAGATCCGCCTGCCGGTTCAGCGCAGGTGCCGGTAGACGAGCTCCAGCAGCTCGTCGTACGTCGCATCGGCTTCTTTCGGCCCCTTCTTGATCGCCGTGGTGGCGCAGTGCTTCAGGTGATTGCGCAGCAGTTGCCGTCCCACGCCGCGCAGGGCTTGTTGCGCTGAAGCGATCTGCGTGATGATGTCGGGGCAGTAGCGATCCTCTTCCACCATCTTGTGAATGCCGCGGATCTGTCCCTCGATGCGACGTAGCCGCTTCAGGTTCGCGTCCTTGACCTCCGGTTCAACGGCCACTGCGTGCTCGGGTGAATGCTTCACGACAGGCGCACTCCTCGTAATCGAAGGCTGTTGGAGACGACACTCACCGAACTGAGCGCCATCGCGGCGCTCGCCAGGATCGGGCTGAGCAGGATGCCGAACACCGGGAACAGCACGCCGGCCGCCACCGGGATGCCGATCACGTTGTAGACAAACGCCCAGAACAGGTTCTGCTTCATCGTTCGCATGGTCGTACGGGCCAGCACGATGGCTTCGGTGACGCTGGCGAGGTCGCTGCGCATCAGCGTGACCGACGCGGCTTCGCCGGCGATGTCAGTGCCAGACGCCATGGCCATGCCGATATCGGCCTGGGCCAGGGCAGGAGCGTCGTTGAGGCCGTCGCCGACCATGGCGACCACGTGACCGGCCGCCTGTAGTGCCTTGATCGCGGCCACCTTGCCGTCGGGCAGCACCTCGGCGATTACCTCGCTCACACCCGCCCGCTTCGCCACCGCGTCGGCGGTGGCGCGGCGATCGCCGGTAAGCATTACCGTGTGCAAGCCATGCCTGGCTAGTGCCGACACGACCGCTGTTGCGTTCGCACGCATGGGGTCGGCGATCGCCAATGCGGCTACCGCCTGTCCGTCGATGGCGACACAGACCACCGTGTTCGCGTTGGCCGCCCACTCGCGGGCTTGACTCTCAATCGGCGTCACGTCGATGCCCGACTCGCGTAACAGCGCCTCGGTGCCCGCCGCCACCCGGCGGCCATCGACGATGCCGAGGACACCCTTGCCTGGCGAGGCCATCATGTTCTCCACTGTCGGCAGCGGGCCGGCGGTGATGCCCGCGGCCGCGACCACGGCCTTGGCGAGTGGATGCTCGGACCGGCTTTCGAGCGCCGCCGCGAGGCGCAGCACGGTGGCGCGGTCGTGTCCAGGTACCACCAGGATGTCGGTGACGCGCGGCGTGCCTTCGGTGAGCGTGCCGGTCTTGTCGAAGACGATGGTGTCAACGGCCGCCAGTCGTTCGAGTGGCTCGCCGCCCTTGATCAAGATGCCGGCCGCCGCACCGCGGCCACTGGCCACCATCACTGCAGTCGGCACTGCCAGGCCCATGGCGCAGGGGCAGGCGATGATCAACACCGCAACGGCGGCGGTCAGCGCCGACGCGAACGACGGCGTGTCAGGCAGCAGCAGCCACGCGGCAAAGGTCGCGACCGCAATCGAAATCACGACCGGGACAAAGACGGCGGAGATGCGATCGGCGAGGCGCTGGATCGGTGCCTGCGAGCCTTGCGCTTCTTTCATCAGCGTGACGATGCGCGCCAGGACGCTGGCGGCACCGATGGCGGTGGCGCGCACTTCGAGGGCGGCGGTCTGGTTGACGGTGGCACCGATCACGCGGTCGCCAGGTGCCTTCTCGACCGGCATGGATTCGCCCGTCAGCATCGACTCATCGACCGCGCCGCTGCCACTCGTCACCTCACCGTCGACCGGGAAGCGCTCGCCGGGGCGGACGAGCACAACGTCACCCGCGCGGACAGCTGCGATTGGGATGTCCTGTTCTTGTCCGTCACGACGCACGCGCGCCGTCGAGGGTTGTAGCTTCGCCAGCTGCCGCAACGCGCGGGTCGTCTGCGTCTTGGCGCGGGCCTCCATGGCGTTGCCGAGCAGCACCAGGGCGATGATGATGATGACGGCTTCGTAATAGACGTCGGGCCTGGCGCCGTCAGCCACAAACCACGCCGGTACCAGGGTGGCCGCGAGTGAGTAGAGGAACGCCGAGCCCGTGCCGACGGCGATCAGCGTGCTCATGTCCGCGGTGCCGTGCTTGAGACCGGACCAGGCGCGGGTGTAGAAATGCCGGCCCGCCCAGGCCATCACGAACACCGTCACGGCCAGTAACGCATAGGTCAGCGCCTGCGGCTCGATCGCGTACAGCCAAGGCAGCGCGGCCCTGACGGGCGGATCGATAGCCGTCATGGTCCAGCGGAGTAACGGGTCGCCCGAATGTTCGGCGTGCGCAGCGCTGGCCCCGAGTGCAGTCGAGGGGCCGCCCATCAAGGGCATGGACGCGAGCATCGCGACGGCGCCGAGGCCGAGGCTGACCAGCGACTTGCTGCGCAGCGTCTCGTGCTCATGCCGCTGCTGCCGCTCCCGCTCATCGTCCGCGCTGCTGGTCGCGTCGGCCGCGACCGGGAGGCGCGAGACGTAGCCGGTGTCGTTGATGGCGGCCACCAACTGCGTCGGGTCCGTGGCCGCAGGGTCGAAGTGCACGGTGGCCTCATTCATCATGAGGTTCACCGCGGCCCTGGTGACGCCGGGCTGCTTACTGAGCGTGCGCTGCACGGTGGCCTGGCAGGCCGCGCACGTCATGCCCTCGACAGGCAACGTGACCGTCTGCGTGGCAGCAGCTGCGGCATCCATTGGTTTAACCCTGGCTGACGACAGCAAAGCCGGCGCGGTCGACGGCGGCGGCAATGACCTCGGGTGTGGCGAGGTCCGCGTCGACCTTGAGACGGGCCTTGCCGACCTCGATCTTGAGCGGTTCGATGCCGGGCACGCTGCTCAGGACGCGAGTGAGGCTGTTGACGCAGCCGC
>CAMBHC010000245.1 GCA_945866285.1 Candidatus Sulfopaludibacter sp. SbA3
AAAGAGCTCGACGACGCGATACCGGCAATTGCTGCGGCGGTATCGCGCGTATCGCAAGGCCAACAACGATCGCAAGCCAACCTACTATCGGGGCCGCGATAAGTGGGAACCCCTGCCGGCCGAATATCGCTAATCCAAATCAAACCCGCGCAACGGCTTCGACGCCGGCGTCTTCTTGGCCTCTTTCAGCGCTTCCTCGAAACGCCTCGAGAGCACATCACCCTTGTTCTTCTCGGCCTCGAACGACTGGGCGAACAGCGCATCGCGCTTGGCAGCCTGTTCGGCAAGAATGCGGTGCGCGTGGTCGAGTTCAGGCCGCTCGGGATTGGCCGGCGCCTCGTGGCTGACGATGCGGCCCAGGTTCAGGTCGACGGTCAGGACGGCGCCGCAGCACGGGCACGGCAATTCGCGTTCGCTTTCCAGCTTGGCCATGAGCACAGCTTATCAAGATACGATGGAGGCTGATGGCAGTTGATGCGCCCAAGCGGACGCGGACGGTGCGAGTGTGCACCTACAACATCCACCGCGGACGGGGACTCGACGGGCGCACCCGGCTCGAACGGACCGCCGGCGTGCTGGCCGGCATCGACGCCGACATCATCGCGTTGCAGGAAGTGATTGGCGCCAGCCCGCTCAAGGCCGGACAGGCGGCGGAGCTGGGCGCGGCCCTCGGCATGGGCTGGGTGATGGCTCCCACGCGACACCTCCGCACGGCGCTCTTCGGCAACGTCGTCCTGACGCGCTTTCCCGTTCGCCATCATGTGCAGTACGACCTGACGTGGAAGACGTGCGAGCACCGGGGGGTGCAGCGCGTCGACGTGGCGCTCGAGGACGACACGCTGCACTTTTATAACGTCCACCTCGGCACCTCGCTACTGGAGCGGAGAAACCAGGCGGCGCGATTGGCCACCCTGGTGCACGACCGGCGGGTCACCGGCCCGAAGATCATCCTGGGCGATTTCAACGAATGGGCCCGGCACCTTGGCGCCACCGACCTGCTGGCCGAACGGCTGCAGAGCATCGACATCAGCAAGCACCTCAGCCGGCGGCGCACCTACCCAGGCTTCTTCCCCATTCTTCACCTCGATCACATTTACTACGAGGGCGAGGTCGAGGTGCTCAAGGTCACGCTACCGAAAGACCGCATGGCGAAGATGGCGTCGGACCACTTGCCGCTGGTCGCCGACTTGAAAATCGGCTTCGATTAACTGAGCTCATCGCCGGCGCGCGCCAGCACGAAGTGCACCAGGCCCAGGTTGCGCGTCCGGAACGCCGCCTCGCACGTGGCCAGGTAGTACTCCCACATCCGGATGAAGCGATCGTCGAAGCCGAGGTCGCGCACCTGGTCGAGCCGGGCGAAAAACTCCCGCCGCCACGCCAGCAGCGTGCGCGCGTAGTCGAGTGCGCGATCTTCGAGGGCGATCACGCCGAGACGGGTATCGGCCGCGCACACGCTGGCCACCTCGCGAATTGACGGCAGCAGCCCGCCCGGGAAGATGTACTTCTGGATCCAGTCGCAGTGCTTGCGGTAGTCGTCGAAGCGATGGTCCACCATGGTGATCGACTGGATCCCGGCCAGCCCGCCGGGCGCGAGCACCTCGTCGATCTTCTTGAAGTACGAGGGCCAATAGCGCTCACCCACAGCTTCGATCATCTCGATCGAGACCACGCGGCTGTACTGGCCGCGCACGTCGCGGTAGTCGCAAAACTCGAACGACACGCGCTCAGCCAATCCCGCGTCGGCCACCCGCTGGCGTGACAGCGCCAACTGCTCGGCCGAGACGGTGATGCCCGTGACACGACACCCGCGCGTGCGGGCCGCGTGCATGGCGAAGCCGCCCCACCCGGACCCGATCTCCAGCACGTGATCGCCCGGCCCGATCCGCAGGGCTTCGCACCATCGTTCGAACTTCTGCTGCTGCGCATCCGCCAACGATTCCTCGCCGGAATGAAACACGCCGCTCGAATAGGCGAGCGACGGGTCCAGGAACGTTGCGAATAGATCGTTGCTCAGGTCATAGTGCGCGCCGATATTGCGGCGGCTGCCACTGCGGCTATTGCGGCGACGAACGTGCAGCCAGTCGTTGGGCAGGTTGATGACGCGCGACAGCCAGGAGTCGAGTGGCAGATAGGCCTGGTTGCGCAACATCAGTTCCACGAAACGGCACAGATCGTCGGTGCGCCAGTCGCCATCCATGTAGGATTCGCCGGCGCCCAGGTCGCCGCGCAGGGCGAACTTCCGGAAGAACGCGTCGCGAGTGATCCACATGGTGGAGTGAAGGTCCGAACCGGGATCGCCCGCCTCCACGATCGAGGTGTCGGGCAGGTGCACGGTGAGCCGGCCGACCCGCAGCAGCGACAACGATGCCAACAACCGGCGCCGGGCCACGGGTGCCACCAGCCGGTCGGCCAGATTGATCGCCGACGGCGCGGCCGTGGTCGCGGTCATTTCAACGCTCTTCACTCTGAACTCCCGGTGCGGGCCGCCTCGGGATCGAGGGGCGGTTTGGGGTAGTACGTGGCACCTTTCCACCAGAGGCGGAAGGCTTGCCAATGGATGCGGCCGACGAGGGCCAACGTCACGAACGGGTAGCGCAGCAACGCGAGGGCCAGGCCCTGCTCGCTGAGCGGCCGGCGCTCAAGCGACAGCCGCGACACCAACACCGGCGCGCCGCCGCGGTGCAGATCGATGCGGACGTCGAGATGCGAAGGCGACACGTCGAAGGCAAAGCGATACGTGCCGTCAAGCGTCAGGAACGGCGACACGTGAAACACCTTCTTGGCGGTCAAGGGCTCGCCGGGATCGAGCACGTAGGCGTGTGACTCTCCGAAGGTGTTGCTCACCTCGGCGATCACCGCCGTGAGCGCCTCGCGCTCGTCGTAGCAGAAGAAGAACGACACCGGGTTGAAGACATAGCCGAACACACGGCAGTGCGTCACGAGATCGATAGCCGCCACGCGGCGCTCGATGCCGTGGGCACGCAGCATCGTCTCGACGCGCTGACGCAGGGTGCCCTCACCAGGCAGATGATCCGACTCGAAGAACGCTGACGGCCGCCAGCGGTTGACCCCCAGCAGGACGAAGCGACGTGACAACTCCGGCAGTTCGTCCAGCGACAGCTGATGCATGTAGAGGCGATAGCGGAAGCCATGGCGCTGAGGCGAGAGGCGCTGGTGCATCACCTGACCAACGAGCAACGACGACCGCAGGCTAGAGGCCAAGCCCAAACACCTTCGTGACCGCGAGCGCCGACATGACGCCATCTTCGTGAAAGCCGTTGCGCAAGTGCGCGCCGCAGTAGAAGGTGTGACGCGTACCGTTGAGCCGCGCGATGGCGGCCTGCCCGATGAACGCCGCGCCGTCAAGCACCGGGTGGCTGTAGACCATGCGCGCGAGCACGTCGCCGCGAATCGGCGCCAGCGGGTTCAGCGAGCACAGCAGGGGCCGGCCAGGCGTGTGCCCCTGCAGTCGATTCAGGTCATAGGTCACGGCGACCGGCGATGAGTCCTCGGTGCAATCCGCCAATTCGCAGTTCCAGGATGCGCGCGCGGCACGCGCCTCTGGCAGCACGCGCTCATCGCCGTGCAGCCAGGTGTCGTTCACGGAATAGCGAAACCGCGACAGCGCCTCGATTTCTTCGCGGCTGGGATCGCCCAGCAGGGCCAGCGCCTCGTTGGCGTGGGTCGCAATCACCACGCGATCGAAACGATAGGCCGTGCCAGCCGCCGACGCGACGGTCACGCCGGTGTCGTCGCGCACCACGCCACGAACAGGCGTGGACACACGGACCCCCGCCCCAAGTTGCGCGGCCAGGGCGGTGACGTACCGGATGCTGCCACCGGAAATGGTGCGCCAGGTGGGTTGGCCCGAGGCGCGCAGCAGGCCGTGGTTGTCCAGAAACCTCAGGAACGACACGGCCGGGAAGGCGCGGATGTCGGCGCCCGGCGCCGACCAGATCGCGCCGCCCATGGGCAGCACGAAGTGCCGAATCAGTTCCGAACCAAACCCGCCGTCGGTGAGGAACTGTCCGAGCGTGGTGCTGTCGGCCGTGCCGGAGTCGAGGAGGCGGCGGCCCAGGCGGAAGAACCGGAGCACGTCCACCAGCATTCGCCAGTGCGACGGACGCGCCAGGCTTGCCGGTTGGGCGAACAAGCCGCGCAGCCCGACGCTTGAGAATTCCACGCGGCAACGGCGACAGCGGACGCTGAACGACATGTCGCTGTCGCGACTTGAGATGCCAAGGCGATCCAGCAAGCGGATGAAGTTGGGGTAGGTGCGCGGGTTGAACACCATGAAGCCCGTGTCCACGGGCCACGACTGCCCCCCCAGGGTGACGTCGTGGGTGTGCGCGTGTCCGCCAAGCCGGTCGTCTTTCTCGAAGAGCGTGACCTCATGGGCCTGGGAAAGCACATACGCGGCCGACAATCCAGACACTCCCCCACCGACTACTGCAATCCGCACATGCCCTTAAACCCCTGAGCCACGGCTGTTTATTCCCGCCGGTGACACGAGATATCCAAATGATATCAAATTGAAATCGCCCACCCTGCTGGACGAAAGCCGTTTCTCCTTCGTGTCGACCCTGCCCTGCTGGCATCGCTCCAGCGTTGGGCGAGCGACGATCTGCGCAGCCTGAGCGGGCAGATCGAGTTCGTCCTGCGCCGTGCCATCCAGCAGACCGGCCGAGCGAAGGAGGGCGGCGATTCGCCCGACCCGCCGACACCCTGATTCGACCGATCAAGGCAGAAAACCCTCCAGTAGCCGCCTCGCGTCGAACCGGCGCCCCCTCGAACGACGTCATCTAGAGGGTAATCGCCAAGAACAAGTTGTTCTTCG
>CAMBHC010000246.1 GCA_945866285.1 Candidatus Sulfopaludibacter sp. SbA3
CACGTTGCCGGGCCAGTCGTACTGTTCGAGCAGGCGCATCGCCGCCGGCGCCACTGTCTTCACGGTGCGATGGTCGCGCGTGTTGAACTCGTCGACGAACGCCTGGATCAGCAGCGGCAGGTCGTCCTTGCGGTCGCGCAGGGGCGGCAGCTGGATCGAGAACACGTTGAGGCGATAGTACAGGTCCTCGCGGAGGCGGCCGTCACGAATGGCCGCCGCGGGATCGACGTTGGTGGCCGCGATCACGCGCACGTCGACCGATTGCTCGGTCCGCCCACCAAGGCGGCGGAACTTACGTTCCTGCAGGACCCGCAGCAGCTTCACCTGCGTCGCCGGCGTCATCTCGGCAATCTCATCCAGGAACAGCGTGCCTCGGTCGGCCAGCTCGAAACAGCCGAGGCGCCGGTCCGTCGCGCCGGTGAACGCGCCCTTCTCGTGGCCGAAGATCTCGCTCTCGAGCAGCGTGTCGGGAATGGCCGCGCAGTTGAGCGCGACCAGCGGCGCGGCGGCGCGCGGACTGAGCTGGTGAATGGTCTGCGCAACCAGTTCCTTGCCGGTGCCGGACTCGCCCAGTAACAACATCGACGCCGGTGTCGGCGCGGCCTGCTCCAGCACCTGGTAGAGCGCGCGCATGGCGGCGCTGTGGCCGATGATGCGCCCGAAGCGGCCGCTGCCGGTGAGCTGGCGCCGCAGCGCCTGGTTCTCGCGCTTCTGCTGGTTGATCTCCGCCAGGCGTTCCAGCAACCGCTGCAGCTTGAGCGGCTCGAGCGGCTTGGTCAGGTAGTCTTCGGCGCCGGCCTTCACCGCCTCCACGGCAGTGTCGACCGTGCCTTGCGCCGTCAACAGGATCACCTTGATCTGCTCGACCTCGCCGGCCAGCGCCTTGAGCAGCTCGAGGCCGCTCATCCGCGGCATGACCATGTCCGAGACGATGACCGAGGGCCGAAAATCGGTAACCCGTTCGAGAGCCTCGGCGCCATCACCGGCCGACTCGGCCGTGAAGCCCCACGCGCGCACCAGCTCGGTCAACCCGGTGCGTGTCGCCGGGTCATCGTCGACGATCAGGACGCGCTCGGCGGAATGCGAAAACGGCTCGGCCACTGTTTTCGAGTGTACCATCGGCCAGAGCGAGACTGACCACCGTGCTGCCCGTGCCCTCCGACCACATCGAACCCGGACTCGAGACGGTGCCTCTGCCGACGACACCCCCGCGTCCGCGTTCACAGGTATGGACGGAGATCGTCGTGTGCTCGGGATACCCCACACAGATCGTGCTGGGCGCGTTGCTCAAGGACCTGGGCATTGCGCCGTTGACCACCGATGGCTCGTTGTCGGCAACATTTGTCTTTGCGTTGTCACTTGCCGACACCGTGGTGCTGATCTCGCTGGCGTCGTGGCTGCTGATCCGCAACGGCGAGCGGCCACGCGACGTCTTTCTCGGCCGTCGGAGCCTCAGTGAAGAGGCGGTGGTTGGCGTGCTGTCGGTGCCATTCGTGGTGGCACTGGTGCTGGCCCTCTCGCTCACCATCCGCGCGGTCGTGCCCTTTATGCGCAACGTGCCCGTCAATCCCCTCGAAGGCATGCTGGGCACGCAGACCGGCCTGCTCGCGTTCCTGTTCGTGGTGATTGTCGCCGGGGGCCTGCGCGAAGAACTACAGCGCGCATTCCTGCTGCATCGGTTTCGTCACGACCTGGGCCAGGCCGGCATGGGGTTGGTGATCACGAGCCTGGCCTTCGGCCTCGGCCACACGCTGCAGGGCTGGGATGCAGCCATCCTGACCGGCGCGCTCGGCGCGACGTGGGGCGTCCTCTACCTGACGCGAGGTAGTGCCGTTGCCTCAATCGTCAGCCACAGCCTGTTCAACAGCGGCGAGTTGCTACGGGCGTTCGTAAGGTAGTGAGGCTTGGGGGCTTGGGGGCTTGGAAGCACGGCCAAGCCTCCAAGCCTCCAAGCCTCCAAGCCCCCAAGCCCCCAAGCCCTATTGCGGCAGAATGATCACGTCGGTACGGCGACGGAGGTCGGTCACCCAATCGGCGATGAGCTCGGCGCGGCGCGAGGCGGCCAGCCGCTCGCGAAGGATGGGTGACGCCTGCTCGAACGTGGTGCCCGCGCGCTCGAACTCCGCCCGCTGCTGGGCAACGGCGGCGGCAATCTCACTCTCGGTCGGCGTGCTGGCCGAGGCGAACCGCTGCGCCAGGTAGGCCACCGTCCTCAGGTCGTCCCGAACCCAGGCCCGCAGACGCACCTCGGTGAAGCCGGTCGCTTCAAGCGCCAGCGACCAGGCGTTCGCCGCCGGGAGGCGCAGGCGGATTTCGGCCACCCTCGCCTCGACCGCACTGTCTGCCGGTGCCGGCGGCGCATACCGTTGCACTTCGCGGAGCATCAGCTCGCGGTCCACCAGTTGCTGCGTGACGGCGGCCGGTTCGGCCGACGGCAGCTCCGCGATCAGCCCCAAGCGAATGGCCGCCCGCACGTCGCTCAGGGTGATCACCTGGCTACCGACAATCGCGAGAGTGCGATCGATCAGATCGCCTCTTGTGGCGATCAGATCGCCTCTTGTGGCGAGCGGCTCACCGGTCTGCGCCACCGCCTCGCCGGTGGACGCCAGCAACATCAACACGGTCACGCCGAGAAAGCGGCACATCAAAATGCCTGCCCCAGTGAAATGTGCAGCACATTGGACCGCTCGCGACCACCAGCCATCAACAGCTGCGTACTCAACTTGAAGCCCCAGTCGATACGCAGCGGGCCAATCGGTGAGCGATAGCGGAAGCCGACGCCACTGGTGAGACGCAGTTCATCCAACCGGATATCGGACGCCAGCTTGAAGACATTGCCCGCGTCGGTAAACCACACGAACTGCAGGTTCTTCCAGTACGGGGCCCGCGCCTCGAGGTTGAACACCGCAAGGCCGTTGCCGCCCTGCGGAAAGCCTTGCGGATCGAGCGTCTCGGGCGTGCCCAATCGGTCCAGGGCGAAGCCGCGCACCGTGGTGTCGCCGCCGGCAAAAAAGCGTTCGCTCGCCGGCAGATCCCGGATCACCGTCTGGAAGCTGGCTGAGCGAGATGCGGCACGGGCAATCGCGTCGTTGGGCGAGGCCGCCATTTCGCCCACATCCGACACCACCTGCGCAAAGCCGATGGCCACACCAATCCGGGCGCCGGCGGCGAGCACGAAGCCGCGCCCAGGCAAGCGGCGATACATGAAGGCTTGCGCGAAGGTCTTCACGAACCCGACTTCGGATCCCAGCGCTTTCGCCGCCACTGAACCATCGACCCCCAGCACCGCTCCCTGCTGCGGATCGAGCACATCGTCGCGCGAGTCGCGCAGGACCGAGGTAAACACTTTCGACAGCCGCACCTGCGGGAACAGTCGATCGATCAGCAGTTGATCCTCGGGGTCGATGCGCTCGTTGTACAGCTCCGTATAGTCGAAGGTGTAGCGGCCGGTGACGGTGAAGCCGGTGAAGCGCTTGGCATAGTCGGCGGTCACGCCCTTGCGGTTGAAATCGAAACTCGACCGCAGCCCCTGCTCGCTGAACGCGCTGAACTGGGCGTCGCCGGTCGTGCCAAAGGCGCGCGGCTCGCGAAAAGTGAACAACCCGCGATAGTCGTTGAAGCCATAGCCGGTGCCGTTCGCGCCGTCGACGCCGTCGACGCCGTTGCCCTTGCGCAACGTGACGCGGGCAAAGAACGTGATCGACCGGTTCTTGCCCCACAGGTTCCGACGGCTCCAGTCAAAGAAACCGCGCGGCGCGACGTCGAGCTCCTCGTTGGCCTGGCCGTCAGCATCCTGGCCGGTGATGCGGCCGACCTCGAAACCGCCACCGTAGCTGATGGTGGTCGCCGGCGCCTCTTCCACATCGACCAGCACGTCGCGAGTGTAGGACCCGGTGCGCGGCAGCTCGCTCACCCGCACGCGGCGGAACAACCCTGTGGCGGCCAGTTGCCGCTGGCTCTCGAGCAGCGCGGTGTCACTCATCGGGCTGCCGGCTTTGATCGTGAGCTCACGGCGGACCAAGTCGAGGCCGATCCGCTGGTTGCCCTTAATCAGGACGCGGTCGATGAGGACCTGCTCGCCTTCGGTCACGATCCAGGTGACGGCGACCTGGCGCTGCTCGGCGGCGAACGCCAGCTGCGAGGTGACCGCGACGTTCTGGTAACCGAGATTGCGATACGCGCGCAACACGGTGTCGCGATCGGCGGCCAATTGCGGGCGATAGAACGGCCGGCCGGCCGAGAGCGCCAACTGCGAAATGATCGCGGACGGCTCGATCGCGTTGACCCCGTCGACGGTCGCGCCGGTCACCAGCGTCTGCGGGCCTTCCTGGACCTCGAATCGAATCTCCACCGGGCGAAACGAGGCGCCGGCGCGGGTCTCTGGCGGCAGCACCTGGATGCCCGGCTTGACGGCGGCCTGTGAGAAACCACGCACACGGTACAACTCCGTGATCGCCGACGCCACGAGGCCGACGCGTGATTCGACGAACGGCTCACCGGCCTTCAATTGCAGCAACGGCGCAATCTCCGCGTGCGCCAGGCCGGCGAGCCCAGACACCTCCACGGTGCTGACCCGGTGCTGGGGACCGCGGGTCACGGTGAACGTGACCACCACCTCGTCGCCCTCCTGGCGGCGGGCGAACGGCGCCTGCGCGGCGCGGTAGCCCTCACGGCGCAGGGCCTCCACAATCCGCACGCTGGCATCTTCCAGCAAGTCCTGATCAACGGTGCGTTCTTCACGCACCGGCACCAGGTCCCCACTCTTGCCTTCGAGGGGATCGCCTTCGAACACCACACGGACATGCGGACCAGGCTCGACGGTGACCGCGACC
>CAMBHC010000247.1 GCA_945866285.1 Candidatus Sulfopaludibacter sp. SbA3
CGGCGTCACGAATTTTCCCGCAGAGTTCCAGATCACGCCGGACGGCAAGTCCGGTCTGCGCGACAACCAGGGGTTTGAAAGCCTCACGCGCACGCCGGGCGGCCGCCTGATCGCCGGGCTCGAGCAGCCGCTGCTGGATCAGCCCGTTACCAGTACCGGGCGGGGCGGCAACGGCCGCTTGATCGAGTTCGAGCAGCGCGGCGCGGAGTGGCTGCCCGGCAGGCAATGGCGCTATCTCATTTCCCCCACACCCACCGTGCCGGGTTACTCCGAAGCCTGCAGCCATGGCGAGAACGGCCTGGTGGAATTGCTGGCGACCGGCGAGACGACCCTGATCGCGATGGAGCGGGCGTGCTGGCTGAACGCCGCCGGCGAGGCGGCCAACGTCATTCAACTCTTTACGGTCACGCTGTCGGGCAACACCGCGCGCAAGTCGCTGCTGCTGGACCTGGCGAACCTTGTACCGAGGCTGCCGCCGGCCCTGGCGCACCTCGAGAATTTTGAAGGGCTGGCGTTTGGTCCGCCGGTGAATGGCCGGCCGACATTGCTGGTGATGTCGGACGACAATTTCCGCCCGACGCAGAAGACAGCGTTCCTGTTGTTTGGGATGCGATAGCGCGTTCGGAGAGCGACGGCTTTAGCCGTCGCTGCGATCGGCGATGGCTGAAGCCATCGCCCTCCGAACGTCTCTACTCCACGAACTTGTAGCCGACGCCGCGGACCGTGAGCAGGTGCTGCGGCTTGGTCGGGTCCACTTCCAGGTATCGCCGCAGCCGCACGATGAAGTTATCGATCGCGCGCGTGTCGGTGTCTTCGTGCAGGTCCCAGACCTCCTCGAGAATCGCCTTGCGCGACACCGCCCGGCCCGCGTTGCGCACCAGGTACTGCAGCAGGTCGCTTTCCATCTGGGTGAGCTGGTAGGCCTTCTCGCCCACCTTCAACTCCAGTGCTTCCAGGTCCAGCGTGCGGCCGGCGAACGTCAGGTGCTCGTGTTCGTGCTGGTCCTGCTGCATCCATTGCCGGCGTCGCAGCAAGCCGCGCAGCCGCGCCAGCAGGATCTGCAACTCGAACGGCTTGGGCAGGTAGTCATCGGCGCCGGCCTCGAACCCCTGCAACACATCAGCCGGCCGGCTGCGCGCGGTCAGCATCAACACGGGAACGAAGTGGCCTGCCGCCCGCAACTGCTTCACGACATCAAAGCCGTTGCGGCCCGGCAGCATCACGTCGAGGATCACCGCATCGTAGGTGGCGCGATTGGCCAGCAGCCGGTCAAGCGCCGCCTGGCCGTCGCCGTCCACATCGACCACATGGCCCTCGGCTTCAAGGTTGAACCGCAGGCCCTCGGCGAGGTGCGCCTCGTCTTCGACGATCAGGATGTGGCTCATTTCGCCTTCATGCGCGGCAACTCGAGCGTGAAGGTCGCGCCCTTGCCCTCGCCCGTGCTCTCCGCGAACACGCGGCCGCCGTGCGCCTTGGCGATCGACCGGACAATGTAAAGGCCGAGGCCGGTGCCCTTGACGCTGAAACCAGTTGGCTGGAAGCGGTAGAAGCGGGTGAAGATGCGCCCGAGCTGCGCCTTCGGAATGCCGACGCCGGCGTCCTTGACGCGCACCCATGCGGTGTCTGGCGTGGCGCCGACCACCTGTACGGTCACCCGTGGCGCGGTGCTCGAATACTTCACCGCGTTGTCGAGCAGGTTCGCGATCGCGGTGCGGAGCTGATCGACATCGCCTTCAACCACCAGCCTGGTGGCCGGATCGCACTCGGCCAGCACCACCGCGCTGGCCGGCAAGTGGTGCCGCATGCGCGCGGTGTCCACGCAGTCCTGCACCAGCCACACCAGGTCCACCGGCGCGCGGTGATCGAGCTTGCGCTTCTGGCGGGCATGGCCGGCGCGCAGTACTTGTTCCACCGTGTGCTGCAGGCGGTCGGCGTCCTGCAGCATGATTCGGTAGAACTCCTTGCGCTGGGCGTCGCCGACTTCGCGCGACTGCAGCGTCTCCAGGTACAGCCGAATTGACGCGATCGGCGTCTTCAGCTCGTGCGTGACCGAGTTGAGAAAGCTGTCTTGTTGTTCGGTGATACCCATCTCGCGGACCAGGAACACCGTGTAGACGATGAGGCCCGCGATGATGAGCGAGAAGGTGGTGACGCCGAGAACGAGCGGCGCGACGCGCCGCCCGTTGACGAGAATCCAGCCGATGTTGAGCGTAACAGCGGCAGCGACGAGAACGACACAGAGGACGACGAAAACAATCGAGGCCGTCTGGCGCCTGGTCACAGCGCCATTCTAGCGTGGCCGGAGGCGGGTCCGAAGACCCGCCTCTACGTGTTAGGCGGCTTCTTCTTCCATCTCCTGGCGGACCTTGGCGACCTTGACGTCCCACGCCAGGCCAAGCGCCTTGAGGGTGCTGATGCCAATCCAGTTCATGTCGAACTCGTACCAGGCCAGGCCGTGGCGCGCCGACACCGGATGCGCGTGGTGATTGTTGTGCCAGCCTTCGCCGAAAGTCAGCAGCGCGACCCACCAGCTGTTGCGCGAGTCGTCCTTGGTCTGGAAGCGGCGCGAGCCCCAGAGGTGCGTCGCCGAGTTCACGAGCCAGGTCGCGTGCAGGCCGTAGGTGGTGCGGAAGAAGGTGCCCCACAGCACGTAGGGAATGCCGCCGTAGGCGAGCAGGCCGAGGCCCACCACCACCTGCGGAATCCAGTGCCAGGTCGTCAGCCACACGTGAAACTTGTCCTTGCTGAGGTCCGGCGTGTAGCGCGCCAGGATCTCGGTGTCGTGGTGCATCGCCTTGCCGAACATGATCCAGCCCATGTGCGCCCAGAACGTGCCTTCGCGCGGGGTGTGCGGATCGCCGTCGTGGTCCGAGTGCTGGTGATGAATGCGGTGGGTGGCCACCCAGAAGATGGGTCCGCCCTCGAGCGCGAGCGTGCCGCAGATGGTGAGGAAGTACTCCACCCACTTGGGCGTCTTGTAGCCGCGGTGCGTGAGCAGGCGGTGATATGCCATGCCGATGCCGAGCGAGCCGGCGACCCACCACAGGATGGCCGCGGCCATGATGGCGCCGAAGTCGATGTAGAAGAACGCGACGACCGCGAGGATGTGGAAGATGGTCATGGCGATGAACGTGACCGTATTGATTTCGCCATTTGAGGCCTTGCGACCGTAAATCTGGGTGACAGGAATCATGTTGAAGGACAGTAACAGGTGCCGGCGTGCCCTTCTGTAATAGTTGTGTCATGACGTCAAGTCTTGATTAGTCAGTAGTTTAATGATATTTGTTGTGCCCATATATGGGTGTAACATCCCTTGAGCGCGAGCTCAAGCGCGGCAGTGCCGAACTCCTGATCCTCGCCCTGCTCGAAGAGGAAGAGCGCCACGGCTACCAGATCGCCCAACTGATTACCGAGCGCAGCGACGGCGCCATCACCTTTCATGTGACCTCGCTCTATCCGGCGTTGTATCGACTCGAAGGGAAGGGCTTGATCGAGGGACGCTGGGTGGAGAAAGCTTCGCAACGCCGCCGTCGTTATTACCGGCTCACGCCTGGCGGACGCGGCGTGCTGGCCCGGCAACGGCTGGTGTGGGGTACGTTCGTGAACGCCTTAGATCGCATTGCGGGTCTTCAGACCAGCCTTTGGCGCAGGCGGGACTAAAGTCCCGCCTCTACTTCAGCACGAACCTTCGCCACGTTTCGACGATGGCGCGGTCGGGGCCGCCGAGTTGCTGGTGTCGCTCGACGTAGTTGCGGAAGCGCGCGAGGTTGTCGGGACTGAGTCCCTTGTCCTGCACGTGCATGCGATACAACACCTGGATGGCGATGAACAGCAGCGGCTGATCGTTGTTCTTCGTGGTGTCGAGCAGGTCGATCAGCTTGGGCATGGCGCCGCGGTAATCGCCGAGCATTGCCAGTGCCGTGGCCTCGCGGCGAATGCGGTCGCTGTCGCTGGCCCACGCCGACGGCGCCTCTTCGATCAGATCCACCGCCTGGCGGCCGTCGCCGATCCTGAGCAGCGCATCGACGAGGGCGGGATACACCGCGCCCGGGTTCTCGCTGAGCAACGCCATCTGCCACGCGCCCACCGCCTCTTTGTCGCGGCCCAGGGCCGCGTGAGTGGCGCCGAGATAGAACGCCGCCCCGAGAAAGTCTGAGGCGCCCTTGAGCGTCTGCTGGAAGTAGGCCGCGGCCTGGGGAACCTGGCCTTTGTTCAACGCTTCGAGGCCGCGCACAAACGCCAGGTTCAGTTCATCGTCCGGGGTCGTGCCGGGTTCCAGGGGCGCCGTGAACTGGCCCGCGCGCGCGCGCTCGATGACGGCTTCCACTTCCGGCGATGGCGGGTGCAGGGATGCCAGGCCATCAAGGAAAGGGGTGACGACGTTCGGGACGAGCACGGTGTCGCGGACGAAGCGCGGCACCGGTGCGAAGATCTTGACCTCGGCGAGCGGGGCCGGCGGCGCGTCGGGATCCAGCGGCACCCGCGGATCGATCGAGACCTCGGCGGTCTCGGCCACCACCGGCGCCATCAGGAACGGACGCACCAGCCGAAGATCCGGTTGTCCCGGCGCCTTGATGATGGCGCGGGCGATGTACTCACCCGGAGGTAACACGCCGAGCCGCAGTGTGGCCGCGAACGCGCGCAGGTTATTGCCGCGCATGGCCTGGCGGGCCTCGACGCTGACCGGCGCGTTGCCATTCTCGGCGTCGGCAATCTCGACGGTCGCCTTCGCACGGCTGAGCAGGTTGGTGTCGGTGCCGCTCATCTCGATCATTGCGGTCAGCGTCTCTGAGTCGATGATGCCCGAGGGCCGCGGCCGTGGCAGTTC
>CAMBHC010000248.1 GCA_945866285.1 Candidatus Sulfopaludibacter sp. SbA3
GCTGTGCCGTCGCGCCGGTAAAGGTCTTGAGCTCACCCAGAAACCGCTGCACCGGTGCGACCTGCGGGGCCACCGCTGGGTCCGGCAGATCCGCCAACGCCTTGTCGGTCATGCGTGCCGAGACTGCTGGGTCGGTGAACATCTTCTGCATGTCCGCGGCGGCATGCTTCATCAACAGCCCTTCGATCATCCCGGCTTCTGCCTGGCGCACGGGATCCACGCCCAGCTCCACTTCCTTGGACGAGCCATAGAACATTCGCTCCGAGGCCTGGCCGAAGCCGGGCTTGATCGCGATGTAGGCGGCGCGCTGTCCCAGCCGCACGGCGGTCTCGGCTTCGGCGCGGGTCATCGGGGTCAGTTCAAACGAGCTGTCCAGCGTCGCGGCGAACTGTCGCGAGCCGTCGGTGTTGTCCTCGTCGACGAGGGCGATGCGGATCTTGGCCTGCTCGCTGCCGTTCGCGGCATTGCCGCCGAACGCGAAGCCGAACAGGACCATCAGGACGATGGGCCAGGCAAAGGTGAAGAACATGCCGCCCTTGTTGCGCGGCATCAGGCGAAGGTCCTTCTTGGCGAGCGCGATGATTTGTCTCATGGTCAGTCTCGCAGGCTGCGGCCGGTCAGGGTGAGGAACACTTGTTCGAGCGTCGGCCGTTCCATCTGGAACGAGTCGATCGTGGCGGTGGCCGCGGCACGATTCAGTTCGGCCAACGGATCCTCGGTCTGGACGCGCCGCTCCTCGCCGTTGGCCTTGACCACCAGCGTCGGCGGACCGCCGTGCCTCTGCAGCAATTCAGTCACGGTGCCGAGCGCGAGCAGGCGGCCGGCATCGACCGCCCTTGCGAACCGCCAGCGAAAGGCCGTCAACCGCCACGGTCTTGCCAAAGGATTTGCGCACGTTGATGAGGGTCAGCATGGCTACCTGACTATACGGCCGGGTGGGGCCGCCGTTCGGGGTCGCTGGCCGAGCGGAAGGAATCCGGGTTCGGACGGCATAGAATTACTCATCACCACCGAAATCATCGTCATCTTCTTCCTCATCCTCGCCAACGGCATCTTCGCCATGTCGGAGATCTCCGTCGTGGCCGCGAAGAAGGTGCGCCTGCAGCAGCGCGCCGAGGATGGCGACGAGCGCGCCAGGACCGCGCTGGCGCTGACGCACGACCCCAACCAGTTCCTGGCCACCGTGCAGGTCGGCATCACCATGGTCGGCGTGCTGGCCGGCGCCTACGGCGGGGCCACGCTCGCCGAGAAGCTGGCCGTGCCGATCTCGCAGGTCGCGGTGCTCGCCCCCTACGCCGAAGGCATCGCGCTCGGCCTGGTCGTGGCGGCAATCACCTACCTGTCGCTGATTATTGGCGAGCTGGTCCCGAAGCGCATCGGCCTGAACAACCCCGAGGCCATCGCCTCGTGGGTCGCCGGTCCCATGATTGCCTTGTCGCGCCTTGGCGCGCCGGCGGTGGCGCTGCTCACGGCCTCCACCAATCTGGTGCTGCGTATCTTTGGTATCAAGGGCAAGGCCCAGACGAACCTGACCGAAGACGAGATCAAGGCGCTGATCAGCCAGGGCGCTGAGAGCGGTGCGGTCGGCGCGACCGAAGAGCACATCGTGCAGCGCGTGTTCCAGCTGGGTGACCAGCGCGTCTCCGGCATCATGACGCCGCGTCCCGACATCGAATGGATCGACGTGGATGCCAGCGAAGAGGAGCTGCGCGAATTCCTGGCCTCGCACGCGCACACCCAGTTTGTGGTGTGCCATGGCGGTCTCGACGAAGTGCTCGGCATTGTCCGCTCGGCCGACCTGCTGCCGATGGCGTTTCGCGGCGTCAACATCGACCTGCGCGCGCTGACGCGCGAGGCGCTGTTCGTGCCCGACTCGATGCCGGCGGTGCAGTTGCTCGAGTCGTTCCGCGGGTCGCACAAGCACGTCGCGCTGGTGATGGACGAGTACGGCGCGGTTGAAGGCCTGGTCACGGTCACCGACTTGCTGACGGCCATTGTCGGCGAGCTGCCGGGAGATGCGACCGAGGCAATCGGCGAGTTCGTGGCACGCGCCGACGGCTCGTGGCTGGTCGATGGCTCGGCGTCGATGGAAACCGTGTCGACACACTTCGCGCTGGAATCGCTGCCTGAAGACGAAGCCGGGGCGTACCACACCATCGGCGGCTTCGTGATGGCGCGGCTGGGCCGCGTGCCAAAGACCGCTGACCATTTCGAGTGGGGCGGCATGAAGTTCGAGGTGATGGACATGGACGGCCGGCGAATAGACAAGGTGCTGGTTGCCAAGGTCACCCTGGGTAGCGCCGCTTGACCTCGCCGGCAGTCCTGGAGCGCTTTCTCCGCTACGTTACCTACGACACCCAGTCGCGCGAGGGCGCGACCACGTATCCCAGTACGCCCGGCCAACTCGTGTTGCTGCGCGACCTGGTGGTCGAGTTGCAGGCCATGGGCATCGCGGACGCAGCGATGGACGAGCGCGGCTACGTAATGGCCACGATTCCCGCGACCACCAAGAAAGCAGACGTGCCGGTCATCGGCTTCATCGCCCATGTCGACACGTCGCCCGAGATGAGCGGCGCCGGCGTGAAGCCGATCGTGCATCGCGCTTACGATGGCCGCGATCTCGTGTTGCCCGACGATCCCACGGCCGTGCTGCGCGTCGCCGACATGCCGTACCTCGGCGAATGTCTCGGCCACGACATCATCACCGCCTCAGGGACGACGCTGCTGGGAGCTGACAACAAGAGCGGCGTGGCCGCGATCATGACGGCGGCCGAATGGCTGATGACGCATCCGGAGATTCCGCATGGCGCCATTCGCATCGGGTTCACACCGGACGAAGAAGTGGGGCAGGGAACGCAGCACTTCGACGTCGCCAAGTTCGGCGCGCGCTATGCCTACACCATGGACGGCGGCTCGCGCGGCGAGCTGGAGTTCGAGAGTTTCTCAGCCGACGCGATCACCATCACGTTTCGCGGCTTGAACACGCATCCCGGCTACGCGAAGGGGCACATGGTCAACGCCATCAAGCTGGCGGCGCGGTTCATCGAGCGGCTGCCCGCCGACCGGCGGTCGCCGGAAACCACCGACGGCCGCGACGGGTTTGTGCATCCGTACGTCGTGGACGCGAGCGTCGACCGCACGTCGGTGAAGTTGCTGGTCCGCGACTTCGTGACCGACGGCCTGGCCGAGAAAGAACAGTGGCTGCAGTCGCTGGCCGCCGATGTGGTGCGCGAGGTACCGGGCGCCTCGTTCGAGGCGGAGATCGTGGAGTCGTATCGCAACATGCGCGAGGTGCTCGATCAGCATCCGCTCGTGGTCGAGTGCGCGCGCGAAGGCATCGCGCGGACCGGCCTCACCGTTCGCGAACGTCCCATTCGCGGCGGCACCGACGGCTCGAAGTTGTCGTTCATGGGTTTGCCGACGCCCAACATCTTTGCCGGCGAGCAGAACTTTCATTCCCGCTTCGAATGGGTGTCGGTGCAGGACATGGCGAAGGCGGCGGAGGTGATCGTCGAAGTGGCCAAGGTGTGGGAAGAGAAGGCGGGATGACGCTCGACAAGCTGCTGAAGGGCCCCGCGCCGATCCTGGCGCTGGCGCCGATGCAGGAAGTCACCGACGGCGCGTTCTGGACGCTCACCCACAAGTACGGCGGCGCCGATGTCTACTGGACCGAGTATCTCCGCGTCCACTCCACCTCCACGCCGGAGAAGTGGATTGTCAACGACATCACCAGCAACACCACCGGCCGGCCGGTGATCGCGCAGATGATTGGCAACGACATCCCCTCGTTGATTCGCACGGCCAAGTTTCTCCAGCAGCTTCCGGTCGCGGCCATCGATCTCAACCTGGGGTGCCCCGCGCCGATCGTCTATCGCAAGTGCGCCGGTGGCGGATTGCTGCGCGAGCCGCAGCGCATTGACGCCATTCTCGGCGCCCTGCGCGACGCAGTGCAGATCAAGTTCACGGTAAAAACGCGGCTCGGCTTCGCGACGGTCGAGGAGTTCGACCAGTTACTGGAGATCTTCGCGCGTCACTCACTTGATGCGTTGACGGTGCACGGTCGAACGGTGGCGCAGATGTACCGGCTGCCCGTGCACTACGACCGCATTCGCCAGGCGGCCGAGCGCATGCCATGCCCGGTGATCGCCAACGGCCACGTCTATTCGGCGGACCAGGCGCAGGACCTGCTGGCGCGGACCGGCGCCGGTGGCTTGATGATCGGCCGCGGCGTGATCCGCAGCCCCTGGCTGTTCAACCAGATCCGCCAACAGTTGCGCGGTGAGGCCGTGACCCTGCCGACCGGCCGCGACGTGTGGGAGTACATTCGCGCGCTCTGGGATTCGCAGGCCGGTGCCGACAAGCCCGAGCAGGTGCAATGCGCGCGCATGAAGAAGTTCCTGAACTATCTTGGCGAGGGTGTGCCGGGGACGTTCCTGGACCAGATCCGCCGCTCGCAGACCGCCGACGAATTCCACGGCATTTGCCGGGAGTTCCTCGATCACGACCAGCCGATGGCCTTGCTGCCGGCAGAGCTGAACGACGGTTATCCGGCCGCGTCATAGCCATAGTATATATCGTTGATATATACTATGCGGCATGGAGGGTCTGCCGTGAACAAACTTGCCAAGCTCTTTCTGAACGGCCGCAGCCAAGCCGTGCGCCTGCCGCTGGAGTTCCGCTTCCCGGGTACTGAAGTCCGGATCAGCCGCCACGGCCAGGGCGTCCTGCTCGAACCGGTGGTGTCGAACGTGGACGACTGGTTTGCCGAGCTCGATCGCTTTACCGACGAGCCCTTCCTG